>JAFYIM010000115.1 GCA_017538635.1 bacterium | reverse complement strand
GGCCAGTATTTCGGCGTAACGTAGAGCTCGCTGTAAGAGAGCTGCCAAAGAAGGAAATTGGAAAGGCGCATTTCTCCTCCCGTCCTTATCATCAGCTCCGGATCCGGAACGTCGGGAAGATAGAGTTCACCAGCAAGCGTTTCCTCGCTTATTTCTTCCGGCGACAGTTCGCCCACTTTCACCTTAACAGCCAGTTTGCGAGCCGCAGCCGTTATTTCCGCGCGCGAACCGTAATTCAAGGCCAATATAAGATCGAGCTTCTTGTTTTCTTTGGTCATTTCGCAGACGCTGTCAAGCTTTGTGAGAACAGTTTCCGGCAAGGGGTATCTCTCCCCCATCGCCCTCAACCTAATGCCCTTTTCCAGAAGCTCGTCCTTGTGCGCATCCAGAAAACGGCTAAGAAGCGCCATCAACCCCTCCACTTCCGCTTTCGGACGTTTCCAGTTCTCCGTCGAAAACGTGTAGAGCGTAAGATAGCGGACTCCCAGTTCGTCGCAGGCTTTGAGAGCTCTTCTAACCGTCTGGGCTCCGGCTTCGTGCCCTTTCAGCCTGGTCGCCAAGGAATGCTCCTTGGCCCAGCGCCCGTTGCCATCCATAATGATGGCAATATGCTTCGGCACGCGGCTCATGTCAATATTGTCCAAACTCATTTCTTGGCGCCTTTCGCTTTGCTTTTAGGTTTCGCTTTGCTCTTTCTTTGCAATTTCGCTCCCTTGGGGAAAGCAAGTGCAATCACTTCCTCCATGGTCTCGACTTTATGGATGGTCAGGTCTTTCAGAACTTCCTCCGGCACGTCGTCCAGTTCCGCTTCGGAACGCTTGGGGAGGATTATCTCCCGGACGCCTGCCCTGTGCGCCGCAAGGAATTTTTCCTTCACTCCGCCAATCGGCAGAACGGAACCGCCCAGTGTTATTTCGCCAGTCATCGCCAGCTTTTCCTTAAGCGGAACGCCGGTTATAACGGAATAGACCGCGCTGGCTAAAGTAATGCCGGCGGAGGGGCCGTCCTTGGGAATGGCGCCTTCCGGAACGTGGATGTGAATGTCGTGCTGCACGAAGAATTTTTCGTCCGCTTCGCTTCTTGACAAGATCTTTCTTACGTACGTCAGGGCCGCCCTCGCGGACTCCTGCATCACGTCGCCCAACTGTCCCGTCAGGATAAGCTCGCCTTTGCCTTTTATGGCCAGCGCTTCGATCTTCAGGATCGCGCCGCCAACTTCCGTCCAGGCCAAGCCCACGGCCACGCCGGGGGTAGGTTTCGGCAGCTCAAGGTCCGGGAATTCTTTGGGCGTTCCCAGAAGCCTTCTGATAGCCGCCTCATCGAGAACGGGCGCTTTCTCTTCGCCTTTAGTCACCATTTCCAAAACCAGTTTGCGCATAGCCTGGGAAAGCATCCTGTCGAGCTGGCGCACGCCAGATTCGCAGGTGTAGTCGCGGATGATCTTGAGGATCGCCGCGTCGCTGGTCGCAGGAACTTCCGTAAGTCCGTTTATCCTTCTCTGTTTTTCAAGCAGGTAATTCTTGGCGATCTCAAGCTTTTCCCTTTCGGTGTAGCTCGTAAGCGCGATCTTCTCCATACGGTCTTTAAGAGTCGGATGGATGGCGTCCTCAATGTTGGCGGTGCAGATGAAGATCACTTTGGAAAGGTCTAGGTCAACTTCCAGGAAGTGGTCGTTGAAAGCAGTGTTCTGCTCGG
>JAFYIM010000114.1 GCA_017538635.1 bacterium | reverse complement strand
GGGACAACCTGAAAGAGACCCCCAAGATCCTTGACCTTTCCGTAAAGACCAAGCACATTTCCGGCATCACTTTCCAGCGCCTCACCAAAGTCGGCAGCGCCAAAGATTCCGCCCTCGCTTCCATCTTCCAGGAAGACATCCTGCTGGCCATCGCCAACAGCAAGCTGATGGCCTACAAGGATCTCATCCCGCTGCCCTGCTCGCATCCCAACTGCACCAGTTTGGGCTTTCTCTTCTGCCAGGGCGACAAAGTCTATTCCCTGGGCGACTACGTTGACTTTACGAAATGCAAGAGCCAGATCTCAAACAGGATCGCCTTCGACAAGACCATCCTCGACTACATGAAGAAGAACGTCTGCAAATGTTTCGTGGGCAAAATACTCGGCAGCTCCTTTATGCTTGAGAAACTCCAGGAATTCTCCGAAGGCGACGGCTCCACCCATAAGGACATGAAGATCGTCCGCATCATCGTAAAGAACTTCATGGATACCGATAATTTCGACTGGGAACGCGCCAGAAAATGCTGCACCGGCGTATCCACAGGCAAGGGGAGAGTCATTCCCTTCTGCGTGCACAATCTTTTAAGATCCAAAATGGAGCTATGACATTTATGGATGAAGAAGACATTAAATTTATGGAAGAGCTTGCCCAAAAAAGGCAAAGCGAAGAAAAGAGCGAGCCTGAAGAGCCAAGCTACGCAAAAACCATTGCCAAAGGCTTTCTGGGGTTTTTCCTTACGGTCATAGGGATCCCTGCCGTGATGTTCGGAACTTGTATGTTGAACATGCAGATATATAAAAGCCTAGGCGACGACTCTATCATTCCGCTTTATATCGCCTGGTTCGGTTTTCCGGTCCTGCTTTTCGGATTTATCGCCTGGCTGACTAAAAACATCTGGGTCGTTTGGGGCATGGTGGTTTTCGTTATCATAGCTGTTTTGTATGCGATTTCTAATTAACGGTGATCATTGAACAAGGCTCTATGGAAGAACAGGAAGAAAAAGTTTACGAGAATCCCGCGCCTTTGGAGCAAAACAAGGACGAGGTTGTTGAAGAAGATGATGTAAGCGAACCCACTCCTCACCGTGTGTTCGCCATCTTCGCGACATTTTTGGGTATTCCTCTGCTTTTATGCGGCACTTGCATTCTAAACATGGCGATATACGACGCGACACGTGTCAACGAGATATTTCTTATGGCCGTGTGGCTTGGTTTCCCCGTGGTTTTGTGCATCATTATAGCTTGGCTGACCAAAAACATCGGCGTGATCATAGGCATGCTGCTTTTTATTCTTGCTGCAATCTTATACATAGCCGCTCAATAAACCATGTCCCCTTATTTTTTCTTTGAGGTACTTGGCATCGTGGCGGGCGCTTTCGTCGCCTGGATGATAAAGATGCCGGCTGTGAAGAGCCGGCACAAGCTCGACGTTTACATTTGCGGCGTCGCAGGGCTTATCATCGGCCTGAAGGCTCCGGTCCTCTTGAGCTACGGCTTTTCCAGCGACATGCTGATCAACGGGAAAAGTTACATGGGAGGACTTCTGGGCGCTTTCACCGCCATCAATCTCTACAAAGCCTTCTCTCACCAGACCTCATCTTCCTTCGGAGGACGTTTCGTTATTCCCTTGGCCGTGGCCGCCGGTTTCGGAAAGATCGGCTGCTTCTATAACGGCT
>JAFYIM010000113.1 GCA_017538635.1 bacterium | reverse complement strand
TTGTCGTTGCCAATCTCAAGGTAGCATTTGTTGCCTTCCTTGTATTTCAGGTCCTGTGTTTTGTGGCCGATGGCCGCCATGGGGAAGAAGGTGTTCCTTTCGCCGATGGTCGTAAGACCGTCAATGACCACGTGGCTCATCAGTTTTGAGCCGGCGCCTATTTTGACGTTTGGGCCGATGACGCAGTAAGGTCCTATTTCAACGTCCGGGGCGATCTGCGCGCCCGGGCTGATGACTGCGGTTGGATGGATCATAGGGGATTTATTCCTTAGTGTCTTTTTCTTCTTTGTTTATGACGACGGCGAAAGCAAGTTCGCCTTCCGCGACTTTTTGTCCGTCCACGGAAGCGACGGCTTTGCATTTGCCCATGGTGGAGCGCATGGAGATGATGTCGATCCTAAGGTGAAGCTGGTCGCCCGGCTGGACGGGTTTTCTAAACTTCACTTTGTCCATGGTCAGAAAGTAGGGGATGAGGCCCTTGAATCTCGGATTGGACAAAACAACGATGGCCGCGGCCTGGGCTAAGGATTCCATGATAAGGACGCCCGGCATGACGGGCTGACCGGGGAAGTGGCCGACGAAGAAAGGTTCGTTCATCGTGACGTTCTTTACGGCGTCAACGTAGGTCTCGCAGTCGGTGGCCACGACTTTGTCAACTAAAAGGAAAGGAGGACGGTGCGGCAGAAGCGCCATGATGTCCTGAATGTTTAAGCTAATAGGAGCTTTGGTTTCTTCCATGATCTTTTATGCGGTTGATTAATTTTTGTTAGCCAGGGCGAAGAGCGCCGCTGAGGCTTTGTTGTTCAAGGTGTGTCCGGAACGGGAGGAAACGACATGGGCTTTCAGTCTTCTTCCCGTGAGGGCGAGGTCGCCTATAAGGTCCATCACTTTGTGGCGGACGAATTCGTCGGGGTAGCGGAGGCCGTCCTTGCTTAGGATGGCGTTGTCCGTTATGACGATGGCGTTGTTAAGGGAGCCGCCTTTGATGAGGCCTCTTGACAGCAGAGCTGAAAGTTCGCTGTAAAGCGCGAAGGTCCTGCTTGGCGCAATATTGTTTATGAAGTTTTCCTCGTTGACGAGAGTTTCGAAGAACTGCGTGCCGATGACGGGATGAGGATACGTCATGGTGTAAGAGATCTTGTACTCGTCGGCGGGGAGTATCTCTATAGTGGCGTCGCCGTGCTCGACTTTAATTGGCTCGGTCACGGTAAGTTCGGGCAGCCTTTCCTCATCAAGCTCTGTGATGCCGGCTTCCTTTAAGGTGTTGGCGAAATCTATGCCGCTGCCGTCCATAAGGGGCGTTTCCATAGCGGTCGCTTCCACGAAAAGGTTGTCGATGCCGAGGCAGTAGATGGAAGCCATCAGATGCTCCACGGTCAGGACCACGATGGGGACCGGCTGGGGAGACTGGGGAACGTTGATAAGCTTTCCGATCGTGGTGCTGCGGTCGGTGTTTAATACGGAAGTCACAAGGGCCGGGAAAGCCACGCCTCCCGGTATGGGAAGGTCGGTCCTTTTGAAGACGATCCCGGTGTTGGCGGGGGCCGGAAGGAACCTTAGGCTTGTGATCTCGCCGGAGTGAAGGCCGATGCCGCTGATCTTGGCTTCTTTGGCGATGGTTGTCTGTTTGGTCATTTTTTCTCTTTTTCTTTGGCTAATTCTTCTTTCAAAGCCGCCACTTCCTTTTCCAGGTCGTGGAGTTCTTTCAAGATAAGAGGCAACTTTACGACGACGCTCTCGCGCTTCTTGTAAGTGATGTGCGGAGTGGCGGGGGAGCCGATGTAGAAGCCCGGCGTATGAATGTCCTTGGTGACGCCGCACTGTCCGCCTATTATGACGTCGTCGCAGATCTCAATGTGGCCGTTAAGGCCGGCCTGGCCGGCAAGGATTACGCGGTTGCCGATCTTGGTGGAGCCGCTCATGGCGGAGCAGCCGCAAAGCACGGAGTCTTCGCCGATCTCGCAGTTGTGAGCGACCTGGACGAGGTTGTCTATTTTGGCGCCGCGCTTAACGATCGTGGTGTCGAGCCTGGCGCGGTCTATGCAGGTGTTGGCGCCGATCTCGACGTCGTCGCCTATTGAGACGTTGCCGATCTGTGGGACTTTTTCGCGTCTGCCGTTTATCTCAAGATATCCGAAGCCGTCGGCGCCGATGACCGTCCCGGGGTGGATGGTGACGCGCTCGCCGATTTTGATGCGTTCCCTTATCGTCACGTGCGGATAGAGGAAACTGTCGTTGCCGATCTCGGTGAAGTGGCCGACGTAGCAGAAAGCGCCTATAACGCAGTTGTCGCCTATTGTCGCGCCCTCTTCGATTACGGCGTAGGGCTGGACGGAAACGTTTTTGCCAAGCACCGCGGAAGGAGCGACGACGGCGGTCGGATGGACGCCGGGCGCGAACTCGACTTTCGGGGGCGCTACTTTCTCAAGAAGCTTCTGCAAGGCCAGCTGCGGGTCGTCGACGATGATCAGAGCGGGCGGACAGTTTTCGGGGATCTTGAGGCTCGCCCTCACTAGTACGGCGGCCGCTTTGGTCGTCATGAGCGAGGGGATGTACTTCTCAACGTTAAGAAAGGTGATGTCGCCCGGTTTGGCTTCGTTGATGCCGCCGAAACCGGAAACGATGGTGTTGGGGTCGCCTTTGACTTCGGCTTCCAAAAGACCTGCGATGACGGAAACGGGAATTTCCATTTATTTATTCCTTAATGGTTATTTGCTTAAGGGGAGTTTGCTTCTTAATTTGTCGAGTTCCTCGTCGTACTGGCGGTTCAGCTCGTTCGTTACTTCCTTGGTGTAGTCCTTGACGACCTTTTGGTCGAGGTAGAGGATGGCTTTCAGATCGAGCATTAGGGAGACGCTGTCGCGTTCGCCGATCTTTTCAATTATGGTGCGGATCTTAGAAGCGATGCGCTCCATGTCGTGGCTGTGCTGGGCGGTGATCTCTTCCGTCGCCTGCTCTTTGAAGCGTTCGATGCGGTCGAAGTCCTTGGCGTACTGTTCTCTTAAGGCCGCGCCCTTTTCCGCGGAGAGGGCGGAGATCTGGGCTTCCAGTTTGTCCAGCTGGGCGGTCATTTGCGAGATCTCTTCCGTCCTGAGGTCGCGTTTGGTCAGGGCTTTCCTTTCACATTCCTTGAACTCTTTGCTGCCCTGCAGAACGTCTTCGGTGTTGACGTAGGCGAAGCTCATGGCGTACGAGCTCACGGCCAGGGCGGAAACTATAAAAGCGGCTAATATCTGATTCTTCATATTATTTGACGCGGTTGGGGGTCTTGCTCTGGCGTTCCTTTTCCTTAGCGTAGTCGTCGTTCAGTTTCAGAACGACGTCGTCGGTCAGGTCTTTCATTTCGGAACGGTCTAAGTAAACGATGGCTTTGAGGTCTATTATAAGAGTGTACTTCTCTTTCTGGCCGATGTCTTCGATGACTCTTTTCAGTTTGTTGGCGATCCTGTTGAGGTCCAAGGATCGCTGTTCCCTCAGGGATTTGTCGGTGTCTTCGGCGAAGCGGCTGGCTTTTGCGATCAGGGCCTGGTATTTGGCTTCCTCCTCCTGGCGTTTGGCAGGGGAGAGGACTTTCAGCTTGTCGCCCAGGGCGTCTATCTCGCTGGTCATTTTTCTCAGCTCCTCTTCCTTGTCGTCCTGAACGTCCAGCAGAGCCAGGGAGCAGTCCTTGTATTCCCTGCTGTTGTTCAAAGCCGTCTCGGTGTCAACGTAAGCTATTTTCGGAGCTTTTACGTCGGACGCGAAAACTCCCGCGGCCATTGCTATGGCAAGGAGCGGCAAAAGCAGTTTAAACGGCATAGTTCCTTGTTTCTCCGTGTTTTATTTATTCATTTGACTTAACTTATTGATTATACCATAACGGAGGGGAAAGCGCTGAAAACCGCCAGAGAGCGGGCGTTTGCGCTTCCCGTTGGCCGGGAGGGCTGTTTTTGCTATAATCGCCTACTGATTACTGGAGAAAGTATGGATCACGCAACGCTGCCCATAATAATATTCATTCTGCTCTTTTCCGGCTTCATTATCACCATGATAATGCTGACGAAGAGGGGCAAGGAAGTTTTTCTGCGCCCCATCAACGGGCTCAAGGTCATAGACGACGCCATAGGAAGAGCCGCGGAGGAGGACAGGCCCATCATGTTCAATTTGGGCTTCGACGACCTCTCCGTCAATCTTTTCTGCTCCCTGGCCGTCATGGGCTACGTGGTCAGGAAAGCTGCCAAACTCTCGATGCCGGTTTACGTCCCCTTAGCCCAGCCTCTCGCTTACGCCATGGCGGAGGAATTCTGGAAAGACGGATATGCGGCCATGGGCAAGGAAGGCATGTTCGCGGTCGAAGACTGCCTGAGGTATATGTCAAGCAACCAGTCGGCCCTGGGCGCCGGTATCGCTGGCTGGATCAAACGCGAGCATGTGGGCGCCAACTTCATGTTCGGCACCTACGGCTTCGAATCGATGATGCTGGCGGAAGCGGGCCAGCAGGCCGGCGCTTTCCAGATCGCCTGCACGCCGAGTTTTTATCAGGTGCCTTTCTTCATGGTCTCCTGCGACTATACGGTCTTCGGCGAAGA
>JAFYIM010000112.1 GCA_017538635.1 bacterium | reverse complement strand
GCCGACGTCGTGAACGTCATGAGTCTTTTGGGCTGCCAGCCCCACGAAGTGAAGCAGTTCATGGTCAAACCGATCGGCGAGCACGTTGAAAAAGGCGAGCTCCTCGCCATGCGCGCCGCTTTCTTCGGCCTCTTCAAGACAAGGATCGAATCGCCCATGAGCGGAACGATCGAATCAATAAGCGACGTCTCCGGCCAGGTCGTCATGCGCGGCGCTCCGGTGCCCGTGGACGTCAAGGCTTACATCGACGGCAAGGTCGTGGAAGCGGACGAGGGCGAACACGTGACCGTGGAAGTGACGGGCTCCTTCATCCAGGGCATCTTCGGCGTGGGCGGCGAGACCTACGGCAGGATAATCGTAGCTTCTGATGACCCCACCGGCATCCTCGACGAGAATTCCTTCACGGAAGAGATGAAAGGCGCGGTCGTCGTGGGCGGAAGCCTCATCACCTACGAGGGATTGCAGAAAGCCATAGGGTGCGGCGTGCACGCTGTGGTGGTGGGCGGCTTCGACGACGCCGACCTCAAGAAATTTTTGGGCTTCGACCTCGGCGTGGCCATCACGGGCCACGAGGAGCTCGGGCTTACGCTCGTCCTGACGGAAGGCTTCGGCCAGATCCCGATGGCGGACAAGACCTTCGCGCTGCTAAAAGAATGCGAAGGAAAGAACGCCTCCGTGAACGGCGCCACCCAGATCAGGGCCGGCGTCATGAGACCGGAAGTCATCGTGGCCAGAGACGAGGAAGCCTCCATGAAAGAAAACGAGGCCAAGCTGATCCTCGACATCGGCACGAGAGTCCGCGTCATCAGAGAGCCGTACTTCGGACTGTTCGGAACCGTCACCGCTCTGCCGGCGGAACTGACGAAGCTGCCGACCGAGTCTTTGGCGCGCGTTCTCGACCTCAAGTTCGATGACGGCACGGTCGCGACCGTCCCCAGAGCCAACGTTGAAATTATGGCGACGGAAAAAGACGACACCCAGGAGAACTGAGTCTTTAAATCTGAAAATCAAAATATCAGGATAAACATGGAACTTTTCACAATCAAAAGCCTGCCCTTATGGCTCCAGTACGTCAATGAGAACTGGTTCGATCTCAACAAGCTCAACGCGCTTATTGGGATCATCATCTTCGGTTCTCTGATCGTTTACTTCATCCGCCGCGCCAAGAGCGGCGCCTACCTCTTCGTCAGGCGCATCCCCGGCTTGGAATCCATTGAGGAAGCCCTGGGCCGCGCCACCGAGATCGGCCGACCCATCCTTTACATCTCCGGTATCGGCGGCGAATCCGACATGCAGACCATCGCGGCCATGAACATTCTTGGCAACGTGGCCGAGCAGATCGCCCACTACGACACCGACCTCAAGGTCCCCTGTATCAACCCGATCGTCATGACCATCGAGCAGGAGCTGGTGAAGCAGGCCTATACCAGAGCTGGCCGTCCCGAGAACTACAAGGAAGACTGCGTCTATTATCTTTCGGACAACCAGTTCGCCTACGCTTCCGCCGTATCCGGCATCATGGTAAGAGAGAAACCCGCCGCCAACTTCCTTCTCGGCAACTACGCCGCTGAAAGTCTGATCATCGCCGAAGCGGGTGCCTCTACGGGCGCCATCCAGATCGCCGGCACCGCCGCCATCAGCCAGATCCCCTTCTTCATCGTAGCCTGCGACTATACGCTTATAGGCGAAGAGCTCTTCGCGGCCGGCGCCTACGTTTCCAGAGAGCCGCTGCTACTGGGCAGCCTGAAGGGCCAGGACATTGCGAAGCTCGTCATCATCCTGATCATGATAGTGGCCATCATTTTGGGCACGATCGTTTCCGCCTTCCTCCTGAAGGACGGTTTCATTTACGGACTATCCGACTTCATGAACAAAATTTTCGACCTGAAAGCTTTCAAATAAGAGGAACCGATAGATTATGCGCAATTATCTTCCCCCTATCATCTGCGGTGTTTGCGGCGTCATAATGATGCTGCACTTCTTCCTTCCGGAAAACACCATGCTTTACAAAACCATGATGGAATGGGTGACGAACTCGACCATCGTCGTCGGCGTCTTCGGCCTCTTCATCGGCTTGGCCAGTCTGGTCCACAACCACGGCAACAGGATCGCCCGCCGCTCCCCCGGCTGGGGATACAGCGTGATCACGCTCTCCTTTACCGCCATCGTGGCCCTGACCGGCATCATCAGCCAGAACGTCGGCCCCTCCGTCGTGAGCAAGCCTCTGGAAAAATACAATTACGACAACAGAAAGAACCAGGACCACACGCTCATCACCCACACGCTCTTCGGCTACAAGGACGAGACCTACAAGACGAACCTGGTGGCTGCCGCCAGCTCGGATGCTCCTGAAATGAAAGGCGAAGAGATCACGGTCAGGAAGGTCCCCCTCTTCATGTTCTTCTACAACTACGTCATCATGCCCATGGGCGCCACGACCTTCTCGCTCCTGGCCTTCTACATGATCACGGCGACGTACCGCGCCATGCGCGCGAAATCCTGGGAGGCGAGCTTATTGCTCATTTCCTCCATTATTATTCTGATTGGCCAGGTGCCGATAGAAGAGATACCGCTGATCGGCAAGTGGATCATGGGGCACGCTCAGCTGATCGTCTATATGAGCCTTATCCTCTACATCCTCTACGCCGCCATGAAGCAGTTCTTCTCCCGCAACTTCATCACCTGCGGGATACTTTCCGCCTCCGCGGCGCTAATAGGCGTCATCTGGTACTACACTCCGGCCGACGTTGACTTCGAGGCCATGAAGTCCATCATATTGAACTACCCCAACAACGCTGCCAAACGCGGCATCCTGATCGGCGTGCAGCTGGGTTCCCTGGCCACCAGTATCAAGATCCTCTCCGGCATCGAGAAACCCTACATGGGAGGCCGCGGTTAAAGTATGGCTTCCGGAAGCCCTAACATTTACGGCCCGAAGCAGAACTTCTGGCAGAGGCATTACCGCCCGCTCATCTACCTTTTGACGCTCGTTTGCGTGGTGGGCGGCACCCTGACCAGGCTGCCCCTGTCGCTTTCCGTCTCCGACGCCACCCAGGGCGTTTTCGACACCCTGGAGAAGCTTCCCGAACTGAGGGCTCAGGATATTGAAAAGCAACAAGCGCTGCTGGCGGAAAAGCTTGAGGAAGCCAAGACTAACAGCGGTCCGGATCTCCAGAAAGAGATCGCCGCCATAAAAGACAAGATCGCCAGATTGCAAATGAATCCCAAGGGCGTCGTTCTCGTCTGCATAGACTTCGACCCCTCTACGGAAGCGGAACTCGGCCCCATGGCCCACGCCTTCATCAGGCACTGCTTCAGTAGGGGCGTCAAGGTCCTAGTCAACACCGGCGGCAACGTCATGAGCCAGCCTTTGGCGCAGAATATCATCAGCGCCTCCGCGACCGAGGGCGCCCTCATGAAAAAGAACAAATACGATTTCATGGAAGACGGAACCGACTATGTGTTCTTCGGATTCCGTCCCAACGCCTTCCAGCTTTACCTGCAGATGGGCGAAAACATCCTGACGGCCTATGAGACGGACTACGCCGGACACGACCTGACTCTCTTGCCCATTATGCGCGGCATCAGGAATTTCAGCGACATCGACATGGTCTTCTCAATTTCCGGCTACGTCGGCTCCCCCGAGACCTGGATCACCGTCGGCAACACCAAGTTTGGCAAACCCGTGGCCTTGGGCCAGGTCGCCATCTCCGCTTCGGACTACTACCCTTACATCCAGTCCAAGCAGATCTGCGGCATGCTGCCGGGCCTCAGAGGCGCCGCCGAGTACGAGGGCGCCTGCGGTTCCCCGCCCAGGGCCACCGGCCGCATGTGGGCGCAGCTGTACACTCACACTTTCGCCATTTTGCTGATCATAATCGGCAATCTGGAATTTTTCTTCAAAGGTTTCAAACACCGCAAAGTCTGACAAAAATGAATTTCCTGAAAAAGATACCTCCACTTTGGCTTAAGATTTACCGGCCCGTCATCTACATCCTGACCCTCGTTCTGGTCTGGATGGGCGCGGTGAACAACAATAAGCTGAACCTCAACGTTGCCGATTCCACAGGCGGCGCTTACGACACTATCGAGAATTTAGGCGAGATCAGGAAAGGAACGCTCCGCGAATACGAGCAGAAACTTGAGCAAAGGTTACAGGACGTAGACGCCTCCCAAGCCGAAATAGACGATCTCAAGGGTATCGTCGAGGACCTTAAGCACAATGAAAAAGGCGTCGTTCTGATCTGCTTCGACTTCGACGCCGGCTGCGACGCCGAGATGACTCCCCAGGTCGCGACCATTCTTCGCCACTGCTTCTCTAGAGGCGTCAAGGTCCTCATCAACACCGGCGGCAACGTCATGAGCCAGCCTCTGGCGCAG
>JAFYIM010000111.1 GCA_017538635.1 bacterium | reverse complement strand
TGCGTTTCCTTCGAAGAAGGCGTCAACGATCCGGCCTTCCGGGAGGTTGGCGGCCACATCCTTTGCGCCACGAAGATCTATTACGCCAATATCGGCTGGTGCACTGCTGCGAGCATGGAAAACGATGATCTTAGGAACGCCGTCACGGTTTTAATCGGCGACACTGCTGGCGACAACACCGGCGCAACGGTGGAATTGGGCGAGAACGCCTTGCACAAGGCTTCCGTTTGGTACAAGTTCGTTCCTCCGGAAGACGGCGTTTACAGGATCGACGACCTTGGCTCGTATGAAGTTTCCGGCTTTGACGCCATGCTCTCCTTATACACTGTGGAAAGAAATGAAGTAACTTTTCCGAACCTTTTGGCGGTGGTGGAAAGTCTGAACAGCGATCGGGACGAATGCTACGACCTTGAAGCTCTAGCCGGAACAGCCTACTACATTTGCTGGGACGGGAACGAAGGATCACAAGGCGCCTTCACCATGCACATAACCAAGAGGAACTCCGGAGACTGGTTCATAGCCCCGGGCGCAACGGGAAGCGGAAAGAGCGCCGACGATCCATCCGGCGATCTTGTCAAAGCCATGGAAGAAATTGTTTCCGGACAAACTATCCATCTGGCACCGGGGGACTATTCCCTGGCCCGATACAACAACCAGTACGATATTTGGGGAAACGGTATGACGGCGCTCTGCTTTAAGGCGGATGACGTCACCCTAAAAGGCGCGGGTCCGGACAAGACCGTCATAATAATTCCCGAAGGCTACGTGGGCGTGCGTATGGAAAGGGACGGCGCGACGCTTGAGGATCTTTTGATCATGCAGGGCGGCAGGCCGCTTTCCAATTACCGCTACAACTGGCATATGCAAGGCGCCCTTTGCGCCTGCAACAAAAGCAATATGAGCGTTCGGAACGTAGCCATATACAGTTTGCAAAGTACGGACGAACCCTATACCAGGCCCTTCTCGATCTACAGTGTTACGGACTTTTCGGCGCAGAATGTCTGCGTTCTGGCGCCAAACTGCGCCAGCCCCGTTTTTCTCGATCAGGTCAGCGACTGCACGCTCGACAAAATTACCGTCGCCTGCGCCGGTGCGGAAGGGCAGCCGGCAGTTTACGTCGGCAACTGGCCCTGGGGCGCCAGTACTGGGCTTTCCTTCACGAGCGTTCTCATAGCGGACGCCCATATGCCCTTTAAGGTGGAAACGGAGAACGAGGTCGTGATCGAGGACTCCCTCTATTACGGCTGTGAGGCGGAAAGCGTGTTCGATCAACCGGCGGACGCTGCAGAAACAAACTGCCTGTACTACGCGGCCGGCACCGAGGATCCGGGTTTCCAGGAGATCGACGGCTACATGCTTACTCCGACTAATCCGATTTATGATTACGTGGGCTGGCGCGCGCTTCCCGAACCTGCGGTTTTCTGTCTTTTAGTCTTCGCCGCTCTCTTCCTCCGCAGGAAGTAAGCTGTTACCTTCGCGCGAAAAAGCACATATCCCCCGCTCACGGACTACGCACTCATTTTCCCTACCCCGCCATCCTCCGTGAGTTCGCTTGGGGATATGTGCTTCTTTCGCGCTGCGGCAAGTAACGTGTAGGAGCAAAGTGCGGCGTATACCCCTAAGTGAACTCACGGAGGACGCAAATCAAGGCAAGGCGCGCGTAGTCCGTGAACGAGGGGTATACGCCGACTTTGCGACGGAACGCTTTTTTCGCATGTAGGCGAAGAAGGAACCTCAGCGGAGGTGCGCTATCAAAAGAGCTGCCATAAACACAAACAGCAGCGCCATCCCGATCCTTATCGGCACTGCGCCCTTGCGCTGGACTTTCAGCATGAACTGCGACTTAAGCCCGAAGGCCGCGAGGAAGGTCAGGACGATTAGGGGCAAAGCGAAAAGGAAATTGTAGAAAAGCAGCCACAGCCAGGCTGTTATTCTTGCCGGATCGTTTTTGATGATGAGGTTGATGGTCGGGATATAGACTTGTCCCGTGCAGACGGACTCAAGAAGCGAAACAAGGAAACCCGCCAAGAATACGCCGAAGAGCCAGCGCTTCTTGCCGGCGTAGGCGGAAAGGATCCTGGTGATCATGCCCCTGAGCCTCGGGGGAAGTTTCAGGATGAGGCTCTCGCTTTCTTTCTCGCCTGTGCCGGATCTGCTGACGGTGAAAGCGTCCTTTATGGAAAGGACGGCGCAGACAAGGCAGAAAATTATGAGCGCGATGTCGAAAGCGAACTTGATCTTCGGAAAGATGGAGAGGGCTTTTATGACGTTAAGGAAGCCTAATCCCAAAGCCAGGTAGGTCAAAAAGACCGCGAAAGTGAAAGTCAGCCCGGTTATGATTATCTCTCTTTTCGAGGAGCCGTAAACGGAGAGCAGAGAGATAAAGAGAATGAGAGTGGCGAAAGCGCAGGGGTTGATGCCGTCCAGAAGTCCGTTTACTAGGACGCTCATGAACGTGAAGCCCCGCATCTTCTCTTTGGCGAGTTCCTGGGAATTCTGCTGAATTTCCGGTTCATAAAGCGGAACGTCCCGGCCCTCAAAGGCCGCAATGTGAGCCGGCAGGGAGTTGGTAACCTCCGCTATGCCGTAGAAAACGTTGGTGTAAAGGAAAAGCGAGACCGGAGCGTTCTTTTTGTTCTCCAGTTTCAGTTCCTTTTCCAGTTTCAAAAGCAGAAGGTAGTTCTCCTCCTCTTCGAGCGGCAGGTCGTGGAGCGTGATCTCCTCAAAGGCGCCTTGGAGGTCTTTCAGGAAATACATGGTCTCTTCGCATTCCCGGCAGTCCGAGTGGAAGAAGCGCAAATTGATCTCCGAGGCCAGACTTGGGCCGGAAACGGCCAATAAAAGCCCTGTGAGGGCCAAAAAGAGGCCTTTCTTCGTTTTCGGGGGTAGTTTTATCACTTTTCGGCTTCGGCCTCGTTTTGGGCCTTAGGGAACTTAGGGGTGTCTATGCGGAGAACATTGAACTTGCACCCGGCGTCCACGGAGATCCTGATGCTGCCGTAGCGGGAATAAGTCTTGTCCTTGATCCTGAAGACCGTGATGCGGTTGGTTACGGAATCAAGAGGTTCCTCAACGCGGAAAGCGAGGAATTTGTCGGGCTTTTTATCCTCGTCCGGCGGAGCGCCGAAAAGATCGTCGAGGAAATAGACGTTGAGAGGGGAAACGGGCTCCCTGAAATGCTGGATGACGGTGACGGTCTGGGTCGGGGCGTCGCTTTCCATGAAGCTAAGCTGTTTGGGGTGAAGCTCCACGCAGGGGATGATGGGAACGGTGACGTACCAGCTCGCGACCGGCTTTTCCGGATCGTCGCTCTCAATATAAACCGTGTAGTTCTTCGGGCCTTTCTTCAGTTCGCCGCCGAGGTCAAGCGTGCAAAGGAAGGTGTTCGTTTCACCGGGGCCAATGGTAAGCGGGGCGTCCGGGCTGACCTTTGTGCAGGCGCAGGAAGGCCTGAACTTTTTGATGTTCAGGGGGTCGGTTCCGGTGTTGGCGATAAGCATGGAGAGTTTTTTTTCGCCGTGGGCCAGGGAGTCTTCAAGCAGAAGCCCGGGCTTTACGGGGAAATCGATAACGGGGGACGCGAATACGTCCCAACTTAAAAGCAGCGAAAAGAACAGAGGCAGAAATTTAATTTTCATGAGATTTCCTGATCTTTGCGTGATATTCCTCTTCCTTCCTAAGCCTGGAGGAGAAGAGGCCTACTAAGAAATACCAACCGTAAGCTAAATGCGACAAGAAAACGCCCAGGACCGTGAAGGGCGTGAGTTTCGGATGAAGAATGAAAGCGAAGAAGATGGAATGGAGGAAGTAGATCGCCAACACCACCAGGTAGAGAAGACTGAAGAAATACAATTTCGGCGTGAGGAACGTCAGGGGTCCAAGCAGGACGCCCAGAAGGAAGAGCGA
>JAFYIM010000110.1 GCA_017538635.1 bacterium | reverse complement strand
TGTTCTTTGGTGCCGTTGAAAGGAACCGTTTTTTTCATAGTGCCTCCATAGGGATTTTAGAAATAAAAATAGGTTATTTATTAGTCGATATTTTACCAAAAAGAGGCCCTGATTTCCACGCCCCTTTTCGTTTGACTTTCAGAGCCCGTTTAGGTAGAATACTGATTTGATTTTTTAAGTGGTGGATGTAGCTCAGTTGGTTAGAGCGTCTGGTTGTGGCCCAGAAGGCCGGGAGTTCAAGTCTCCTCATTCACCCCATCTTTTTTTAGGATAAATCTATGATCCTGCTTACCGGCGCCAGCGGCTTTTTAGGCCAGCATATTTACAAAACTTTTCGACCGGTTTACCCCGTTTTAGGCCTTGGCCATTCCGGCTCCAATTGCGACCGCAAGATCGACCTCAGCGACCTCAAGGCTCTGAAAGATCTGCTTGACGAGATTAAACCTGACACGATCATCCACTCCGCGGCCTTAAGGGACCCGGACGAATGCTTAAGAAGACCGGAAATGGCCAAAGCGCTGCACATTGACGCCACGCGCGTTATGGCCGAGTGGTGCCGCGACAATAATAAAAGGCTCGTCCTTATTTCCACCGACTACGTCTTCAACGGAAAGAACCCTCCCTATAGCGAAACGTCCGAGCCGGATCCTGTCAATCTTTACGGCGAGACAAAACTGGCGGGGGAATTGGCCGCCAAGGTTTGCCCCGACCTCCTCATCGCGCGCCAATCGCTGCAGTACGGCACGACCGACCGGCCGGAGCTCTCTTTCATCCACAAAGCCATAAAGCTTCTGAAAGAGGGGAGACAATTGGAATTCGACAACGTCCAGATGCGCTTCCCCTCCCTTAGCTCAGACGTAGCCAAGGCTCTTCTGGAACTGGAAAAGCGCCATTATACCGGCCTCATCCACATGAGCAACCCAAAAGGCATCACGCGCTACCAGATGTACAGGGCTATAGCGGATGCCTTCGGCTTCGATCCCGACATGATAAAGGACACGGGCAAACCGCCCCAGCTTTCCGCCAGCCGTCCAGCCGACTGCCGCTTCGACCTGACGCTCTACATGAGCCTGGGCCTTCCGCCCTTCCATTCCTTTGAGGAAGGGCTTGCGATGATCAGAGACGAAGTTAAAGCTTCCCTATGACGGAACTGGAAAACTATCTTTCTACCCTTCGGACCTTCGGCGTCCGCCCTGGTCTAACTAATACCCAAAACGCCGTCGCCGCCCTCAAGGCAAAGTTCAACATTCAAAGAGAGCCGAAGTTCCTGCATATCGCCGGTACCAACGGCAAAGGCAGCACCTGCGCCTTCCTCGACTCCATCCTAAGGGAGGCAAACTACAAAACAGGCCTCTTCACTTCGCCGCATCTCATTGAATTGAGGGAACGTATCCGTATAAACGGCGAAATGATAGGGGAGTCGCGTTTCGAAAAATTGGCCCTTGAGGTCAAGGCTCTTGGGCTGGAACTAACCTTTTTTGAGTATCTTACAGTCATAGCCTGGCTGTATTTCAGCTTAGAAGCTTGCGATTATGTCGTCTGGGAGACCGGTTTGGGCGGTCGGCTGGACGCCACCAGCGCCGTAGAGCCCTATGTTACGGCTGTGACCAATATCGGCCTCGAACATATTCAGTATCTGGGAGATACGATTGCCAAGATTGCCGCGGAAAAAGCCGGTATTATCAGGCCTAAAATACCTCTTTTCCATACCTGCGAAGGCGTTGCAAAAGACGT
>JAFYIM010000109.1 GCA_017538635.1 bacterium | reverse complement strand
TTTTCAGGCTTTCTTATTTTTTCTCGAAAGCCTGCTTGAGGTCGGCGATGATATCGTTCACGTCCTCAAGACCGACGGACAATCTGATAAGCCCGACAGGGATGCCGGCGGCTTCGAGCTGCTCGTCCGTCAGCTGGCGGTGCGTATGGCTGGCAGGATGCAGAACGATCGTCCTGTTTTCAGCCACGTGCGTTTCCACGCCGATGAACCTGAAGCGGTCGATGAACTCGGAGGCTTCCTTGCGGCCGCCCTTCACGCGGAAAGCGATGACGCCGCTGCAGCCGTTGGGCAGATACTTCTTGGCGAGCTCGTAGTCCGGGCTGCTCTTAAGGCCGGGATAGTTGATCCATTCGACTTCCGGCCTGGATTCCAGGAATTCCGCGACTTTCTGGGCGTTCTCAGAGTGCCTGGGCATACGGAGATGCAGCGTCTCGAGGCCGTGGTTCAAAAGGAAGGCATTCATTGGTCCCTGCTGGGCGCCGATGTCTCTCATGAGCTGGGCGACCAGTTTTATAGTGTAAGCCATCTTGCCGAAAGCCTTGGTATAGGTGAGGCCGTGATAGCTCTCGTCCGGGGTGGTGAGGCCGGGGAATTTGTCCGCATGCTTGTCCCAGTCGAAATTGCCGCTATCAATGACGATGCCACCCGTGACGCTGGCGTGGCCGTCAAGATACTTCGTGGTAGAGTGGACGACGATGTCGCAGCCGAATTCGATGGGGCGGCAGTTGATGGGCGTCGGGAAAGTATTGTCAACAATCAAAGGCACGCCGTGCTTGTGGGCGACGCGGGCGAACTTCTCGATGTCCAGGACTTTCACGTTGGGGTTCGTCAGAGTTTCGCCGAAGACGCACTTCGTGTTAGGGCGGAAATACTTGTCCAATTCTTCTTCGGGCAGGTCCTGATCCACCAGTTCCACTTCGATGCCGAGTTTTTTCATGGTGACCACGAAAAGGTTCAGCGTTCCGCCGTAGATGGAAGCGGAGCTGATGACATGGTCGCCAGCGGAGGCGATGTTGAAGATGGAGAAGAAACTGGCCGCCTGGCCGGAAGCGGTCAGAACGCCGGCGATGCCGCCTTCCAGGTCGGCGATCTTGTTGGCAACCACGTCGTCGGTCGGATTCTGCAGTCTGGTGTAGAAGTAACCGGAGGCTTCCAGATCGAAAAGCTTACCCATCTCTTCGCTGGTGGCGTAGCGCCAGGTCGTGCTCTGGAAAATGGGCAGAGCCCTGGGGCCGCCGTTGGCCGGCTGCCAGCCGCCCTGGGTGCAGATGGTGGCGAGGCTGTACTCCTTGTTGCTGAGTTTCTTGTAACCGCCGCCTATGCAGGGGATGTCGAACTTGGGGTTCAGAAGGGGGTTTTCATTGTCGTTCATGGTAACCTCTCTAAGTTAAATTGTTATTCGTTGTTTTTTTCGCAAAAGAAAAAGCCACACAAGTTTTCAACCCACTTCATGCAGGCAAAAGCTTGTGCGGCTCATAGGAAAATATATTTAAGATAATCAGGCTTTCTCGGCCTGGATCTTGTTGGCGCGTTTCGTTAAGCGGGAAATGCGACGGCTGGCGGCCTTGCGATGAATGACGCCCAGCTGAGCGGCTTTCGCAACCGTAGAGACGGCGCTGCGCAGATCTTTCTCGAGATCCTTGCTCTCGGGTGAGACTTTCTTGGACATGGTCTTCACGCGGGACTTGACCTGCGTGTTGCGTTCCTGACGTACGGCGGCCTGCTTCAGGCTTTTGACGCGATGCTGATGTGAAGGCATAAATGAACTTGGTTTTAAATTAGATTGATTCGGTTAATTTCAAAATGTGCCGACTATGTTATCACAACAGTTGGCAAAAATCAAGGGCGCTCCCCTGCCCGCCCAATTCCAGGCGGGCAGGTCAGCTACGCTTTTTTAGAAGAGGCCCTGCTCCAGCATGGCGGTCGCGACTTTCTTGAAACCGGCGATGTTGGCGCCGGCCACGAGGTCGTAACCCAAGCCGTACTCTTTGGCAGCCTCGGCGGAAGCGTCATGGATGTTCTTCATCATGACGGCAAGTTTGGCGTCCACTTCCTCGGCGGTCCAATTCAGGCGCTCGCTGTTCTGGGACATTTCCAGGGCGGAGACGCCCACGCCGCCGGCATTGGCGGCTTTGGAGGGAGCGACGATGACACCCTTCTCGCCTCTCAGGTAATTGAGGGCTTCGTTGGTCGTCGGCATGTTGGAGACTTCAATGTAGTACTTCGTGCCGTTGGCGACGATCTGCTTGGCTTCTTTGACATCGACTTCGTTCTGGGTGGCGGCGGGCATGACGATGTCGCCCTTGACGCCCCAGGGTTTCTCGCCCGGGAAATATTTGGCGCCGAATTTGTCGGCGTATTTCTTGATGTTCTTGTCGTTGGCGGCGCGCATCTGAAGCAGATAGTCGATCTTCTCGGGAGTGTTGACGCCCGCTTCATCGAGGATGTAGCCGGCAGAACCGGAAATGGTGATGACCTTGGCGCCGAGTTCGGCGGCCTTCTTGCAGATGCCCCAGGTCACGTTGCCGTAGCCGGAACAGACGATGGTCTTGCCCTTGATGGTGTCGTTCTCGTGCTTCAAAACTTCGTTGAGATAATAGATGGCGCCGTAGCCGGTGGCTTCCGGACGAATGAGGGAGCCGCCGTAAGTTAGGCCCTTGCCCGTCAGGACGCCGTTCTCGAAGACGCCTTTCAGCCTGCGGTACTGGCCGTAAAGGAAACCGATCTCGCGGCCGCCTACGCCGATGTCGCCGGCCGGGACGTCAACGTCCGGACCGATGTAGCGGTAAAGGGCCGTCATGAAGCTCTGGCAGAAACGCATGACTTCCGCGTCGCTCCTGCCCTTGGGATCGAAGTCGGAGCCGCCCTTGGCGCCGCCTATTGGCTGGCCGGTCAGAGCGTTCTTGAAAGTCTGTTCAAAGCCAAGGAAACGGATGATGCCGGGGTAAACGGAAGGATGGAAGCGCAAGCCGCCCTTGTAGGGGCCGATGGCGCCGTTGAACTGGCAGCGGTAGCCGGTGTTGGTGTGGACTTTGCCGTTGTCGTCCGTCCAGACGACGCGGAAAGTGAACATCCTTTCGGGTTCCACCATCCTGCCTAAGATGTCAGCCTGCTCGTAAGCGGGGTTAGAGGCGATGACGGGGTCAATGGAAGTTAAGACTTCCTCCACGGTCTGGCAGAATTCCGGCTGATGCGGATATTTCGCCTTGACTTTTTCGATGACGCTTTGAACGTAGGCGTTCATTTGTATGTCTCCTTGGATCGTTGTATTTTTTAGATTTTTATTTTCAAAACATCCGGTTAGTTATGATACCAAATAGGAAATCACGTTTCAATAGGATAATAAAAATCCCCTTTCCCCTTCAGCCGTTGGCAAAGCGCAGGCGATAATAGTATAATGAACTAATTATCAAAAGTATTCGAGACTATGAGCAAATTCGATCCAAAAGAATGGCAGGGCACTATCTGCGGTGAGTACAGATTATCAATGCTTTTAGGCCAGGGCAGAGCCGGCGGCGTTTTCATTGCCGAGAACGTCAAGACTCACGAGCTGGCCGCTCTCAAAATCTATAGCCCTGGGCGCTATGCGGAAGCGGCGCAGGCGATAGCCAGGGAGAGGGAGAGCCTTCACCATCCCTCGATAGTTCCGCAGTTGGCCAGCGGCTCCATAAGGGACGGCTACTTCTACACGGTCCAGGAATACGCCGCCTACAAGCAGGTCGGCGGAAGGAACGACCACGACTGCCTTAACCTCGAAGAATATCTCAACCAGTCTCCCGGCTTTTTGGAAGAGGACGTAATTGCCGATCTCCTAACGCAGCTGACGGACGCTCTCACTTACGCCCACAGCGCGGCGGATCTCCCCTACGGCGGCATCAACCCGCACGGCATCATGATCGTCGAGGGCAGCGGGACCAACGCCGGCAGGCCCCTTATCCGCCTGACCGACATCGGTCTTCCCGCCGTCAGAACTTCCAGCGAACCCGACGACGCCTACATTTCCCCGGAAGAGATCCAGGGGACTCCCACAGTCCAGAGCGATATTTTCGCCATGGGCGCCATCTGCCACCTTATGCTGACAGGCGCTCCTCCCCAGGGCGAGATAGCCGCCCTTCCCAACATGCGCAACGACATCGCGCCGGGCTGGGAAGGCTTGATCTTCAAATCCCTCTCCTTCAACTTAAACGAGCGCTACGCCAACTACCAGGAATTTTTGCGCGCCATAACGCACGTGGACGACATACCGCCCGTCGTAAGGGAAGAGAAAAACACGAACATCTGGTTCTATCTCTCCTGCCTGATCTGCGTGCTGCTTGTCCTGGGCTTCGCCTTCAAGGATCAGTTAAGGGACAGATTCCCCTTCCTGGAAAAAGTTTTCCCCTCCAACATAATCAAGCCCCTGCCGCCTGAAAACAAAAACGAGGAGAAGCCGAAGACTGTCAAGCCGACCGAGGCAGTCGCCAAGGAGCAGCCCACAAACACCGCTCCCGCAAAGCCTGCGGAGACCAAAACGAAAGCTGACGACTTTTCAGACCTCGGTTCCCTGAAGCTCGTCTCCGATCCTCCCAAGGAAGAGGAAAAGAAGAACGATGATCTTTTGACGACCGCCGACGCCGCGCTCTCCGGCATGACGAAAGAAAAAGAGGAAGCCGAGAAAGCGGCAAAGGAAGCCGCGGAAAAATTAGCGGCCGAAAAAGCCGCAGCCGAGAAAGCGGCCGCTGAGAAACTGGCCGCCGAAAAGGCCGCAATTGAAAAAGCCGCCAAAGAAGAAGCGGAAAAATTAGCCGCCGAGAAAGCGGAAGCCGAGAAAGCCGCCAAAGAAGAAGCGGAAAAGTTGGCCGCGCAGAAAGCGCAGGTAGAGCAGGCCGCCAAGGAAGCCGCCAAAGCAGCGGTCGAAAATCTTGCCAATAAAGTTGATGAAGCCGTGCTCGGAAAGACCGAGGAAGCGCCGGCGGAATACACCGTCAAGAAGGGCGACTCCCTCTGGGCCATCGCCAGGAACTATAAGCTCAAAGTGGAAGACATCCAGAAATGGAACGGCATGAGCGACAGCAGCCTCAAGCCCGGCATGATCCTGAAACTGAAAGAGCCCGTTGAGAGCGCGCCCGCGGAAGTAGTGGAGACAACCGAAAGCTCCGAAGCATCCAACGATGAGACCTACACTGTGCTAAACGGCGACACCTACTACAGCCTCGGCAAAAAGTTCGGTCTCAGCGCGGACAAGCTTAAGGAACTGAACGGCGGTCAGGAGCTGAAAGCCGGCCAAGTGATCAAAGTCCGCGAGTAATGAATGACGCCAAGGAAAGGATCACGTCGCTGCGCGCCCAAATCAGGCGCCATGACAGGCTCTACTACGTCGAGAATTCGCCGGAAATTACCGACCAGAACTACGACCGCCTGATGGCGGAGCTGATAGAACTGGAAAAACAGTTCCCCGAATTCGATTCCCCTGACTCCCCCACCAAAAGAGTCGGCAGCGAACTTGCCGGCGAATTCAGAACTGTCAAGCATGAAGTCCCCATGCTCTCCATCGGCAACACCTATTCCTACGCCGACATGCGGGAATATGACGAGCGAATGAAAAGAGAATTAGGGCTTAGTGTCAGTTACAGCGCGGAATTGAAATACGACGGCCTGGCAATATCCTTAACCTACACCGACGGAAGTTTCGTCCTCGGCGCCACCAGGGGCGACGGTGAAAAGGGCGACGACATCACCGCCAACTTAAGGACCATCAAAAACATTCCCCTCTTTCTGGAAAACGCGCCTAAGGGAACGTTCCACGTGAGAGGCGAAGTCCTGCTTCCTTTAAAAGAGTTGGAGCGCCTGAACAAGGAGCGAGAAGAAAACGGCGAATCCCTTTTCGCCAACGCCAGGAACGCCGCGGCGGGAAGCTTGAAGCAGCACGACCCCGCCGTCACCGCCTCGAGGAAACTCACCTTCGTAGCCTACGCTTCCGCCTCCTTCCCCGCCTTCGACGACCTTGAGCTTCTGACCGCCTACAAAAAGCTCGGGCTGCCGGCTGCCTCCCCCTGCAAGATCTGCAAAAACATTGAGGAGGCCATCGCTTTCTGCGAAGAGTGGAAGGAAAAGCGTTTCACTCTCCCCTTCGCCACCGACGGGATCGTCATAAAAATAAACAGTTTCGCCCTGCGCAATAAACTCGGCGCCACCGCCAAATCCCCGCGCTGGGCCATCGCCTACAAGTTCCCGGCCGAAAGCGCCGAGACGAAACTCTTAAGCGTTTCTTTGCAGGTCGGCAGGACCGGCGCCATCACGCCCGTCGCCAACCTTGAGCCGGTGCGTCTGGCCGGCACGAAAGTGTCAAGGGCCACGCTTCACAACTTCGACGAAGTGGAAAGGCTCGACATACGTGTCGGCGACACGGTCCTGGTCGAGAAAGCCGGCGAGATAATCCCCGACATCGTGGGCGTTCTGAAGGACAAGCGCGACGGCTCCGAACAGAAGATAAGCGTTCCCAGCAAGTGCCCCGTCTGCGGAAGCGAAGTTTACCGGGATCCCGAAATGGCCGCCATCACTTGCAGCAACGTCAGTTGCCCTGCGGTCCTGAAACGCGTCATCGCCCACTTCGCCTCCAGGGGCGCCATGGACATCACAGGACTTGGCCCGGCGGTCATCGACGAACTGGTCGATAAGAAGATCGTCTCCGACTACGGCGACCTCTACGCCATCAAGGGCGCGAATTGGCTGGCTTTCTCCAAGATAGGAGACAAGTCCGC
>JAFYIM010000108.1 GCA_017538635.1 bacterium | reverse complement strand
TTGCCTTTTTCATTTTATATCTCCCAAAGTGGTACATTTGCTTTATTTTATCAAATTTTATTCAGCGAAAGAAGCATGTACCCCTAAGCGAACTCACGGAGGACGCGAATCAAGGCCATGCACGCGTAGTCCGTGAGCGATGGGTGTATGCTTCTTTCGCTGAAATTATATATCGATTTCGCTTTGTGAAAGCTTATGCCCAGCCATCAGCGCGGCCGCGAACTTCCACAAATACCAGGGATTGTATTTGAAATAGCGGACGAAAAGACGCCTGGGCTCCATCAGGAGGCGGTAGAACCATTCCATGCCGATCTTCTGGAGGAAAGCGGGCGCCTGGGAGGTCTTGCCGGCGTAAAAAGCGAAGGCCGCGCCAACTGCCGCCATGATTGGAACGTTAAGTTTCGGAGCGATCTCGTCTATGAAGACTTCCTGCTTGGGAGCGCCAAGGCAAACCCAGACGATGTCGGCTTGGGAGCCGTTGATCTGGCTGATAAGTTCTGTTTGCTCTTCTTCTGTGAGCGGCCTGAAAGGCGGAATGTAAGTTCCGGCCACGTTGAGATCAGGGATCTCTTTTTTGGCTTTTTCCAAGAGTGCGTCAACGGTTTCCTGCGTGCTGCCGTAGAAGAAATGTTTGATCTCGCCGCTTCGGTGGTTGAGGGCTTTTTCAAAAAAGGTAGGACCGTAAACCCGATCCTCCATAGGGATCTTGCCGAGTTTTCTGATAGCCCAGACCAGGGGCATGCCGTCGGTGACGGAGAGCGCTTTAGGATGGTTCACGGCCTTTTTCAATTTCTCGTTCTCTAAGGTCATCATGACCACGTGGACGTTGCAGAAATTGTAGCGGTAGGGCTCGGCGGGCTTCTTTGCTATTATCTCGTCGGTGATTCTAAGAAGCTCGGCGTAGGTGGTGACGGTAAGCTCTGCGCCGAAGAGGTTGGCTCTTTTTATTTTCATACTTTGAGCTTCTCCTCCATCAAAGCTACTGCCTGCCTGAAACCCTCGGCCATCTTGTCGTAGGTCCAGCCGGCGATCTTGGTCTTGGCGTTCTGGGAAAGCGTTTTCAAAAGTTCGCTGTCGGATATGAGTTTTTCAATGGCCGCTGCCATTTTTTGGGGATCTCGTTCTGGGACGATGAAGCCTGTTTTGCCATCTTCCACCAGGCCGCCCGCGGCCGCACCCACGGATTCCGTGGCAATTACCACGCAACCCTGGTTCATGCATTCGTTGACCACGAGGCCCCAGGGTTCCTTGAAGGTCGCGGTGGTCACAGAAGGAACGACAACAATATCGAACAGGCTGTAGTAAAGGTAAAGCTCATCGTTGGGAACATAATCGGCGAAACTGATCTTCAGATCGTTGGCTTTGGCGAAGTCCTCACACTTAGCTTTTTCCGGGCCCTTGCCTATCATAAGCAATTGCGTGTTTTTGGGAAGCATGGTCAGCGCTTGCAAAAGATCGTTTAGACCTTTGTCTTCCACGAAACGGCCCACGAAAAGAAGTTTGGGATCATTGTCGTTGATTGCGTACTTTTCCTTGATCGCCTTTATTTTTTCTTCTTCCGGTGCTTTCGCATAGAGTTCGTTGTCGGCGGTGTTCTGGGCGATGAAGATCTTGTCAGGGTTCATGCCGTGGGAAACGAGGTAGTCTTTGATGTGAGTGCCGTAAACGATAGCGAAATCGGCGTGGCGGTAGATAAAATCCGTCAGGGGCCTGGTAATAGTGTGGAAAGGCGTTCTGGGATGATACCAGAGGCCGGTCCAGATGCCGAAGGGAATGCCCCTCAATCTGGCGATAATGTAGCCGAGAAAAATGAAGGCGGCGCCGTTGAAGCCCTGGATTACGCCTTTGGTATCAGAGGAGAAGAGGACTTTGATGTAGCGCCAAATTATGGTCAGCTTGTTGGCGCCGTCGTCGGCAAGATAAATGTTTTCCGCTTTTTTCTCACCCTGGGCGTTGCTGGACTCCCAGTATTTTTCAGTGCCGGCGGAATAGAAGAGGATCTTTAGTTTCAGTTCGTCATTCAGGATCTTAAAGAGCTTGATCCTGTAGAAGGGGCAGAAGTTGGTGACGAGCAGGAAATTTTTCATAGATCGTCGTCCAGCATGCCGGGAAGCAGGAGAGGTTCACCGCCGTTTCTTTTGGCGATGGCGTAATTGTAGATCTCGGTAAGGCGGGCCAGGTTCGCTTCCTTGGA
>JAFYIM010000107.1 GCA_017538635.1 bacterium | reverse complement strand
GAGATAAGGCCGGCTTTGTAGGCCGCGATAAGCTCATTGCCTTCGCCCCAGGGCATCTGCACGTTGCAGCCGGCTTTAATTTCTTTCCAGCCGACGCTCTGGCTGCCCCAGTCGGTCGTAACAAAGCCCTTGAAGCCCCACTCGTTCCTGAGAAGGTCTGTCAGCAGCGCTTTCGATTCGGCGGTGTGGATGCCGTTGTAGCAGTTATAGGAGGCCATGATGGCCCAGGGCTGGGCTTCTTTCACGGCGATCTCAAAAGCCCTGAGGTAAATTTCCCTCAGCGCTCTGATACTCACTCTGGAATCGTTGTTAAGACGGTTTTCCTCGCGGTTGTTGGCGCAGAAGTGCTTCATTTCGACGCCGCGGTCGCCCTTTGATTGCACGCCCTTTATGATGGCGGCGGCCAGCGTTCCCGTAAGATAAGGATCTTCGGAATAATACTCGAAGTTGCGGCCGCAGAGGGGGTCCCTGTGAATGTTAAGGCCCGGAGCCAGCCAAATGGCGACGCCGGCAGCTTCCATTTCCTCCCTTAGGGCTTCGCCGATCTTGTAGAGAAGCTCGGTGTCCCAGGTGCAGGCTAAAAGCGCTTCCACAGGCCAGGCGGTCTGGGGAGTATCAAGGCGCAGTCCCGCCGGTCCGTCTGAGGTCTCGAGCGCTTCCACGTTGCGTTCGGGCATGGCGCCGATGCTGCCGGTGGCGTTTATGGCGCTGCCGTGTCCGCTGGCAAGGAAAGCGAGATCTTCCATAGAAAGAGAATCGAGGAACTCAAATATCTTGCCGGGATCGCTGACGACCTCCTCGAATGACATGTCTTTTCCTTCGGGAAAATTTTGTACCAAATAGCCCATTCTTCCGAGACCGCTGCCGGCGTCGATGGCCAGACCGCCGATCCGAGCGTGGTCATCAGGACTGGTGTTCTTTATTTTCAGCCTGTGATAGCCGGGCTTGGCATAGAAACGGAAAGTCCTCACAGGAACAGTCGGTGGTTCTGACGTGACAGGCATGTCAACGTATTCTCCCATATCCAGAGCAACGGCGAGTTTTGAAGCGCCGAGGGTTATAAGCGTTAACTCATGCTCTTTCTCTTCGGAAATGTTAATAAGATATTCCACCCAGTTCCCCTTCGGAACTATCAGGTCCATACCCTGTGAGAAATCCAAATTGTTGCCGGTCCAGGCGTTCCAGGAACGCAACCTGAAACTGAAGGGCGAAGTGATGTGTCCGTCGTCCTTGACGAGACCAAGCTCTTCCTGATCCGCTATCGTTCCCTGATAGGGCAGGTCATAGGTGCCGTCGGCTTTCAGAACGTTGGAAAGCAGGACAGGCGGCGGAAGCTTGGCATTTGATCTTTCCACTGTGCTGGGGCAGGACATGGTGTAGGTGCCCACAGTGCCCTTCAGTCTGGCGTCCACAACGGAATTGCCGAAGTAAAAATTGTATTCGCCGTTTTCCATGACAAAGCAGTTGCTCTTTTCGTCGAAGCTCTTCATTTGATTGATCGGGAAAGAGATCTTCACGACTTCGCTTTCGCCGGGCTGCAGGAGTTTGGTCTTCTTGTAAGCGCCGAGCTCGACAGCCGGTTTGCCAAGACTGCCCTGCGGACAGGAGTAATAGACCTGCAGCACTTCGCGGCCGGCAAACTTTCCGGTGTTTTTCACTTTCGCCTCAATGGTGAAAGCATTGTTGTCGAAGGAAGGATTGATGTATTCGTAGAGGAAACTGGTGTAGGAAAGACCGTAGCCGAAGGGATAGCGGACTTTCAGGCCTCTCGGATCGAAGGTCTCAAAATAGCGGTAGCCGACATAAATGTCTTCTTTGTATTCCGTATATTCGCTGCTTTCCCTGAAGCTTGAGGAGGCTGGGTAATCGCTGTATTTTTTGGGAATGGTATCGGCCAGTTTGCCGCAGGGAGAAACAATTCCCAGCGCGACATCCCAGAAGGCGTTGCCGCCTTCCATGCCGGGCTGCCAGACCAAAAGAAGCGCGTCGATGGGGTAAAGATCGACGAAGGAAAGGTCTATCAAAGCGCCGCTGTTTACGACCACTATTACTTTGTCGAAACCGGCTTTCGTCGTAATGTCGAGGAGTTTCTCTTCGTCGTCGGTCAGATAGTAATCGCCTTTCCAAAGCTGCCTGGCGCTGCCCTCGCCGCAGTTGCGGGAGATAAAGACGAAAGCGGCTGGATAATCCTGGGCTACTGTTTTCAGCTCTTCCAAAGTGGGGAAATAATTCTCCTCGGCTTTGTATTTGTCGGAAAGCTCTTTGCAGATCGTTATATCGCCGGCTTCCGCTCTGCTCTCGGCGCCCATCAAGAAGTTGACGGAATAATAGGCGTTGACATAACCGCTTCCGTAGCCGGTCTGGCTGAAGTGGATCTGGGCTTTGCCTATCAGAGCGACCTTTTCGCCCTTCAAGATGGGCAGGGCGTTTTTCTTGTTTTCAAGAAGCACCATGCCTTCCGCGGCGGCCTGGCGGCAGAGAGCGGCGTGCTCGGGTTTGGGAGCGGGCGTTTCCGCTACGGAAAAACTTACAGCGCCGAAAATCAAAAGCGCCGCCAAAGTCAGATGCAGTCTCATTGGTGTCTCCTTGCTTAAAATTTTTAATCTTCTTCTTCCTCTTCTTCGTCCTTATCCTTGCCGCCTGAAGCCTGTTTGCGGCTGTGGACCCTGTTGGCCTCGTCAACTTCTTTGCCAAGAGACAAGGTCATCTCCCTGATCTGCTTGAAGAATTTGTCGTTCCAGTCCACGCAGGACTTGAAGTTGCGGAAAGTCTTGTTGGCTTCCGTTATCTGGTCGTTAGAGATCGCGGCCCTTACGAACCAGGCCGTGATGCTCATGCAGTCCGCGGATTCCTTGTTGAATTTCTTTACAAATTTCCTGACTTCGTCGCCAGCTTCTTTCCACTTGCCTTCGCTCATGAGCTGGGTGGCGCGGTCGCGGTAAACTTTCAGACTGAGGTCGTAACGATCCTTTTTGGTCGTGTCGATGATCTTCTTCTCCATCTGAACGGCCAGCTCCTCGTTGCCGGCGGCTCTGGCGGCCTTGATAAGCTTCTGGCGGCAGGCGGCGGTAATATCCTCAATGTAACGGAACTGACCGATCATGGCGTCAAGGTGAGCGACCAGGTTGGTGGAATTAGTCTTCTCCAAAAGCTGCGTCTTGAAGTTCCAGGCGTAAACGTTCTTGGGGGCCAGCTTGATGGCGTTGTCGATTATCTCCAGAGCTCTTTCCGGGTATTTGGTAAAGGAAAAGACGTGCGACATATAGACCATGCGGTTGGCCTGCTTGTAGTCGTCCTTGGTGTAAACGTCGTCGGTCAGGAGCAGAAGCTGATGGTCCGTCATGTTCTCGCCGGTCTGCGGATCGGCGGCGTGGCCGACCACGTAATTCTGCGAGGAATAGCGGCCGCATTCCAGATCCCAAGTGTCGTTGTCCTTCAGGTACCCTAACCAGGCGTGCCAACCGACGCGGCCGGAACCGCCGAAATAAAGCGTGGGAACGCCGCCGGCCTTGCCGACCGTCGAGGAATAGTAAGCCTGGTCGCAGCAGATGCCGCCTCTTTTCTTGATCTCCTTAAGGGAGTAAATCTCATGCGGCCAGCTGTACTGGCCCTTCTCCACGCGCTCATAGACGTAATGGATGGAGCCGTAGGCGTTGCCGAGCCTGCTTCTCGTGTAATGCGTGTGCTGCTGGGCCCAGGCCAGTTCGGAAATCGGCGCATTGGCGTTGATTATGAACTTGATGATGCCGGGATCGGTCTTTGTAAAGTTGCACTCGACGAAACCCTTCTCGTTGGACTGCACCCAGAAATCATAACGCTCCAAGTCCGTGTCGCTGTTGGGAACGACCGCGCCGTCCGGAACCTGTCCGTGGGGCTTGGCGGAAAGCGGCTGGTCCCAAACGATGGCCAAGCCGATGGCCAGCTTGTTGTACTTAGGGAAGGTATCTGTGCGCTGGAGGTAGTACTCCTGCAGGATACGCATGACGTTTTCCAGATTGTCCTTTGAAGAATAGGCTTCGAAGAAGTTCTCCGTGAAATCCCTGTTCGACATGATGTAGTTGAGGAACTTCTTGTCAAGGTTAGAAAGCTCCCTTCTGTGCGCGTGGAGGAACGTGCACCAGCGCTGAAGACCAACCATCGAACACCAGGATTCTTCCTTGATCTTCGCCGGATCGTAGTTGTTCACCATCCACTGCGTCAGAGCCAGCACATAGTAGGCGTACGGAGGATTCTGAGCCACAGCGGTGGACAATTGCTCGAACTTCTTCGGCGTCCAATTCTCAAGCGTGATGCGGTGGATCGCCTGAGTGATGGCCGGCATGTCGACGGACACTTTCGCGACCGTGTTGCTCTCTTCCGCCAAAGAGACAGAAGTTAATGCAAAAGCAAAAACGGCCAGAAGCAGAATAATTTTTTTCATAATTTCACCAATTGATCATTTCATGCTTTTCCAAGCAGTCTCAACGATGTATTCGAGTTCGCTCTCCTTGGGCTGCCAACCGAGGATGGTCTTGGCCTTCGTGGAGTCGGCGACCAGTTTCGGCGCGTCGCCCGGGCGGCGTTCCACCATGACTTCGGGTATCTCACTGCCTGTCACCTTGCGGCAGACGTCGATAACTTCGCGGACGGAGAAACCGTTTTCGGAGCCCAGGTTGAAGATGCCGTTCTTCTTCTCTCTCTTCAGATATTCAAGGCCCAGGATGTGAGCGTCGGAAAGATCGTCCACATGGATGTAGTCCCTGATACAGGTGCCGTCGGGCGTCGGATAATCGGTTCCGAAGACTTTGATGTTCTGGCGCTTTCCCTTGGCGACCTGGAGAACCAGCGGGATGAGGTGCGTTTCGGGATCATGGCGTTCCCTTAATTGGCCTTCCGGATCGGCGCCGGCGGCGTTGAAGTAGCGGAAGATGCAGTAGTGCATGCCGTAGGCTTTGCTGAAGTCGTCAAGGATCAGCTCGACCATGCGCTTGGACCAGCCGTAGGGATTGAGGGGAGCGATCGGCGTGTCTTCGCTTATTGGCACTTTCTTGACGTCACCGTAAGTGGCGCAGGTCGAAGAGAAGATGAAATTGTTGATGCCGAAATCCTTGCAGGCGGTGACCAAAGTCAGCGTCTGGGCCACGTTGTTCTTGTAATACATGTCGGGGTGTTCGACGGATTCGCCGACGGCCGCAAAGGCGGAAAAGTGCATTACG
>JAFYIM010000001.1 GCA_017538635.1 bacterium | reverse complement strand
GCCGCCATCAGGGGGAAATTCAGGGAGTCTTCGCCGGACAAAACGTCCAGGTCGGTAAGATTCATGATCTCGGAAGCCTGGTCCATGTTGCCGCTCGCTTCCTTGACGCCGACGATATTTTCTATCTTCGCAAGCTTGGCTAACGTTTCCGGCTTCAGGTTGACGCCGGTGCGGCCGGGAACGTTGTATATAACTATGGGAAGCTTCGTAGAACTCGCGAGGCTCTCGTAATGCGCCGCCATGCCTTCCTGCGTAGGTTTGTTGTAGTAAGGCGTGATGACCAGGGCGCCGTCCGCTCCCACGCTTTCGGCGTGCTTTATTAGTCTCAGGGATTCTTCCGTGCAGTTGCTGCCGCAGCCGGCCAGGACCGGGATGCGTTTGTTGACCGCTTTGACGACGGTGGCGATGACTTCGTCATGCTCGTCGTGGCTAAGTGTCGGGCTCTCGCCCGTCGTGGCGCAAGGCACGATGGCGTTCGTTCCGGAAGCGATGTGCCACTCCACTAATTCGCGGACAAGTCCGTGGTCGATTGAGCCGTTCTTCCTGAAAGGCGTGATGAGGGCTACGATTGATCCCTTGAAAATACTGCGCATTGCTTTATTCTTCTCCTTGATATTTTTATTTTTAACGTTTATTCATTTTCCCTTAGGCTTCCCTGCCAGCCCATCTTCCCTCTCAGTTTTTGCACGAAGGAATGGTTCTTGCAGGTCAGAAATTTCACTCTCTCCCCTAACGCCACGGTAACTTTTTCTCCCGAGGAAATCGTCAGAGCCTGTCTTCCGTCCGCCGAGATGTGCACCGGGCGCCCTAATGTTACATTTTCAATTTCCACTTTTGTTCCCCTCGGGAAAAGCATGGGGCGGTTGGTGAAGGAATGGGGGCAGACCGGCGTCATCAAAAAGGCCTCTAGCCCGGGATACATGACGGGGCCGCCAGCTGATAGCGAATAGGCCGTGCTGCCTGTAGCAGTGCTCATGATAAGGCCGTCCAGGCCGTAGGTCGTCAAAGTTTCGCCGTTCACGGAGATCTTGAGTTCGATTATGCGGGCGTCCAGGCCCCTGACGAAAGCCAAATCGTTAAGCGCGCGTTCTTTCCTCTCCAGGCCGCCTTCGCCAACGTACGAGGCCTCGATAAGCGAGCGTTCCTCTATTTCGCAGCGTCCGTCCAATATGGCGTCCAGAGTCTGGGCGATCTCCGCTTTGGGGATCTCCGCCAGAAAGCCGAAGGATTCGCCCGGATTGATGCCGAGGATGGGGACGTTCAGATCCGTCATTTCCCGGACCGCGGAAAGTATCGTGCCGTCTCCGCCTATGACGATGAGCCACTGGCAGCGGGAATTCAGCTCGGAAATGGTCGTTCCCTCCCTGCCGATAGACATGGCGCTCGCAGATTCGAGCAGGAAATCCATCTTCCGCTTTTCCATCTCCGAGATAAGGACCTCGAGGGCTTTCACCGCATGCGGCTTAGTTGTGTTTATGATGACGCCGGGCGTCGTTCCTTTAAGATCGTTCTTCATAATTTTCGCGCCGCCAGAAGAAATTCATGGTTGCCGGCAGGGCCTATGATCGGGCTTTCGCATTCCGATACGATCTCGAAACCCTGCTCAAGGAAAAAGTTTTTTATGTCTTTCAGCGCCTCAAGGCGCGCATTCTCGTCTTTCACCACTCCGCCCTTGGAGAGCTTTTCCGGCCCGACCTCGAACTGCGGTTTAACAAGCACCACGGCAAGTCCCTTTTCCTTAAGGCAAGCCTTAATGACGGGGATGATCAGTTTCAGCGAGATGAAGGAGACGTCCGCCACGGCCAGCTCCGGAACAAGGGAAAGATCCTCCGGCTTCAGGAAACGGGCGTTGGTTTTTTCCATGACCGTCACTCTCTCGTCGTTCCTTATCTTGTCGTGCAATTGTCCGTGCCCGCAGTCG
>JAFYIM010000106.1 GCA_017538635.1 bacterium | reverse complement strand
GGTCATGCCGAACGGCATGCAGCAGCAAGGATATCAGGTCGCTGTCGGCGGCCAACAGTGGGGGATGGCAGCGCCCGGAACTTTCGTAGATCCTTACGCCGGCTTCGTTGTTCAGGCCTCCGACACGCTAGCCAAACTGGGCTTGATCTTCTCCATCCTTGGCCCACTGGTCCTGGGTGTCGGCGAATTGATAGGCCTTGTGCTCTGCGTCATCTCCATTTCCCGCCGACGCAACACCGTGAGGGGCACGATCATGGCTTGGATCGGCGTGGTGCTCTCTTTGGTCTGGCTTATCATCATTGGTCTGGGGCTCTTCTACTTCATGACGAAGGACACCAAGATACACAATGAGACGAAAGTGGTGGCCAGGCTTGAAAAGACGGTCATGGCGGAATATTACGTCAAGTACGCCGTGCTAGTCGACGACGATGGCAATCTGATCGGCGAATTTGTGGAACCCGACCGCTTCGCCGGCCTCGCCGGGATAGACGTCAAGGCCAAGGAATTGGCCGAGAGCCCGCTGAGGGAAGGCTACAATTACTACTTCGAAAACGTTTCCGCCGACACTTTCATCATCACCGCCACGCCACAGGTCTACAACGTGACGGGCAGGAAGACCTACTGGGTGAACGAATCTGGCATCATCGTCTCGGATGATCTGAAGGGCTCTCGCTTCGAGGACGATCCCCTGGCCAGGGTGGAGGACGTCGAGAACGTCCAGACCATCCCGCAGCGCTATGAGAAGGAACTCTCCGAAAAGATCCTCTTCGCGGCTGAGCAGAACTTCAAGAACGAAAAATACGACCTCTGCCAGCAGATCATCGAGAATTTGAAGAATAAGTTCCCGTATTCTTCCGCTATGGCGAAGCTGAACGCGGTGGAAAAGGAGAACGCGCCCTTCCTGATGGAAGCCAAGGCGCACAGGCTCTATTCCGACGCCATGAATTACGTCAAGAGCGGGAGGAAAGACCCCGCGCTTGAGACGCTGAGGAACATCGCGGCGGATTTCCCGAACACCAGTACGGCGCAGGAAGCCAAAAAGCAGGTGAATTCCCTGGCTCTGGAACTGGCCACGGCCGAACTTAAACTCGCGAATTCTTATATCGAATCGAACTTCTGGAATTCAGTGGACGAATCGCTTGGCAAGATCGAGCAGAAATATCCCGAAGCCTTCGTGCAAGGCGATTTCAAGGACCAGGTCTCGGCCTGCCGCAAACTTGCGCACGATCTGAGGGACCAGTACGCCATGAACCTTCTCAAGAACGCGGAGAAATTGGAGCTGGCGGGCGACAACGTCCAGGCCTACAACGCCTATCTGCAGATCAGGGAAAGCTACGGCAATACGCCGGCCGCCAAGGATATCGATTCCGCGCTGGAACGATTGAATTCGCAGATGAACGAGAAGACGGCCGAAAAGTACATAGCGGACATCATGAAGAACGCCCTTTTGTCCAACGAGGTCGCGGTCGTCAATATGGTCTCGCTTCTTAAAAACAGCTGTGCGGAGACAAAAGCCTACAAGCGCGCCGCGGATGTCCTGGAAAGGATCAGGAAGAATTGCACGGTCAGCATTCTCAATAAGGAAGTGGAAAAATTCATGGAGGAGGGAAATTTCCAGTCCGCCAAGGACAGGCTCGAGCACATCATAAAGGAGAAGCCCGAATCCTTCATGAAGATCAAGGACAAGCTTGAGCTTTGCCTGGTCAAGAACTTCGACAATTATTACGCGAAAGGGGACTACGACGAGGCTCTTGAATCCTACGACCGCTACATGGACATGAACCCTATCCTGCCGGCCATAGACAGGGCGAAAGTCGACGAATGCTACTACAAGAGCGGCATGCGCCTCTACCAGCAGGGCGACATGCGGGACGCCGCTGACAGGTTCGAGAAGTGCTACCCCGCTTATCTGAAAGACACGCAGTACAATTTCATCGCCGGCCGCGCCAACGCCGTCATCAAACACTGGGAACCGGCGGCCAGGCACCTTATCGCCTGCACAGACCTGGAGGAACGATATAGGTTCGATCTTTGCACGGCCAGGGCCTACTCCATCGTCAATCTCTGCACGCGCCAGGAGAACAGGCTCATAGCCATGTTCGTGGCCAATCTCGATTTCCAGCAGACCATAAAAGACTACAAGTGGATCAAGATCAACTACGCCAAGCTGTCCGTCACGAACGACATTGAGAACGTCAGCAACGTTCTCATGAAGATCGACCGCGAGAAAACTTCCGGCGAGGTCGTGGTCACGCTGCAGCGTCCCGATCCCGCCGACCAGAAGTCCAACCAGACCGGCACGCTCAACGACAGGGACAAGGAAGACGCGCAGGAATCCCTGCTCACCATCGAGAGAAGTTATCAGAACTCTCTGGAGGTCATCAACAACAGGATACGCGAACTGGAATCGATCCTAAACAACATCATACGGACGAACGGCGGAAGCAAGCATCTCGTCAGGGAATCCTTCAAGAAGAAGATCGACCGCTTCAACATGAGGATCAAGGAGCTCGAGATCATAGACAAGCGCGAGATGAAAGCCAACGAGGACATCCTCAAGCAGCTTGAGCGCGATATCATCCACCACAACGCCGTGAGAGCCGATCTCAAATCCATCCTTGAAAAGCGCAATATTCCGGAACTGAAAGACAGAGCCATGAGCGTCGCGAAAAAGATCGATGAGCTAAAAAAGGTCAACCGGATGTTCAAGAAATTCATCTCAGAAAGGACTCTTCGCAACGCCAAGATCGACCTCTTTTTGAAATCTATCGTCGAGTCCGCCGAAAAGGAGACGCTGACTCCGGAACAACTTTCGGAAGCGGCCGTCAAGATAAGGGGCTACTATACTGCTGAGGACAAGACCTACATAGAGTGCGTCCAAAAATTCACGGAGTCCCTCAATATCGATCTCGACCTTTCCTCCCTAGAGGAATATCTGCCGAAAGATAAATCGGACGCGAACAAAGCCAAAGCTGAAGCCGAAGCCGCTAAGGCGCAGACTCAGCCTGAGGCGGCCGCGCCCGCTCCGGCCAAGTAATAAGCCGTGAAATTAGTCATATTCCCAAACACGCCCCAGAAGCAGGCCTTTACGGTGACCAGCGTCAGCGCCACCATAGGCCGCGCCAAGGACAACCAGATAATCGTCGAGCGCGAAGGCGTCGGCGATTACCAGGCCTCGCTCACATATTCTGACGGCGTCTGGCTCTTTGAGAGCCTGGACGACAAGCCGATATTGTTTGGGGAGGAAAGCGCAAGCAGCCTGAAATTGAAGACCGGTCTGAGGTTCTCCCTGGCCGGGATAGACTTTCTCGTACTGGATGTTGCGGTGACGCAATCCGGAGCGCCGGCGCCAGTCGCGGCCCAATCCGGAGCGCCGATGGCGTCTGCCAACGCCAACCAAGTCGCCGTCGGCGGGACCCAGTGGGGCGTCGCCGCTCCCGGGACTTTTTACGATCCCTATACAAGTTTCGTCATCCACACCTCCGACACGCTCGCGAAATTGGGCCTCATATTCGCCGCCCTGGGCCCCATCGTCATAGGCATCGGCGAAATCATCGGTCTCGTCCTTTGCGTGCTTTCCATTTCCCGCGGCCGCAACACCGTTAGGGGAACGATCATGGCTTGGCTCGGCATCGTCATCTCGCTCGTGTGGCTCGCCGCCATAGGTTCGGGGATCTTCTATCTGACGACGCTGGACGTCCAGGTCCGCAACGAGAGAAAAGTCTTGGCCAGGCTGGAAAAGACCGCATTAGCGGAATTCCATATCAAATACGCGGTCCTCGTAGACGACGACGGCGACCTCTTCGGCGAGTTCGTCGGTCCGGACCGTTTCGCCGCCATTTTGGGGCTGGACGCGAAAGTCAAAGAGCTTGCTGAAAACCCTATTCGCGACGGCTACAATTACTACTTTGACAACGTGAGCGCCGACACTTTTTCCGTCACGGCGGTTCCGCAAGTTTACGGCGTGACAGGCAAAAAGACCCACTGGGTGAGCGAAGCGGGCATTGTCGTTTCGGAAGACCTCGCGGGCGGGCGTTTCGAGGAAGATCCCATCGCAAAGTTGGAGAACCCCGAAAAGATCCAGACGATCTTCCAACGCAACGAAAAAACGCTGTCCAAAAAGCTGCTTTCCGCGGCGGAAAAAAACTTTAAAGCGGGCAATTACTTCCTCTGCCAGAAGGTCCTGGAAAATCTCAGGAACATGCTCCCGAATTCCTCCTATCTGGCGAGGCTTTCGGCCATGGAAAAGGAGAACGCGCCGTTCCTCCTCGAGGCCGAGGCTGAAAGACTGTATGCCGACGCTGAAAATTTCATAAAAAGCGGGAAAAAGGATCCGGCGCTCGTGATGCTGAGAGCTATCGCGGCGGATTATCCCAATACCAGAACCGCGCAGGAAGTGAAAGCCCGGGTGAACGAACTGGCCCTGGAATTGGCGTCGGCGGAGCTTAAGCTGGCTAATTCCCATATCGAGTCGAACCATTGGAACGCCGTGGAAGAGTCGCTATCGAAGATCGAACGCCTGTATCCCGAGGCGCTCTTTCAGGCCGACTTCAAGGATCAGGTCTCGCTTTGTCGCAAAGAGAGCCACGACAGAAGGGACAAATACGCGCTGGAGCTGCTTGCCGAGGCGGAGAAACTCGAGTTTGAGGAAAACACCGTCCTCTCTTACAACACCTATCTTATGATCAGGGAAAGTTACGGCGACACTCCTGCCGCCAAGGACATAGATTCCGCTCTGGAGCGCCTAAAGAATCAGATGGATGAGAAAACGGCCGAGAAGTACATAGCGGAGATCATGAGAAACGTGGCCATGAGCAACGAAGTCGAGGTCGTCAACATGGTCTCGCTCCTAAAGAACAGCTGTGGCGGGACCAAGGCTTACGAGCGGTCGTTGGACGTTCTGGAAAGGGCTAGAAGAGACTGCACGGTCAGCATTCTCGGAAAGGAAGTTGACCAGTTCCTGCGGGATAAAAATTACCAGGCGGCCAAGGATCGCATAGACCAGATCTTGAGGGAAAAGCCGGAAATGTTCACGAAGGTCAGGGAAAAATACGAGCTTTGCCTGGTCGAAATCTTCGAGTACCATTATTCCAAGGAGGAATTCGACGAGGCTCTGGAGGCCTACGACCGCTACATGGAATTGAATCCGCCCTTCCCGGCCATAGAGACCGCGAAAGTTGACGAGAGCCTCTGCAAGAGCGGCATGCGTTTTTATCAAGAGGGCGAGATGCGGAAAGCCGCCGAAAGGTTTGAGAAATGCTATCCCGCTTATCTGAACGATCAGCAGTTCAACTTTGCCGCCGGACGGGCCAACACTGTCATCAAACACTGGGAGCCGGCGGCCAGACACCTTATCGCCTGCAGGGATCTTCCCGAGCGCAACAAGTTCGACCTTAGCGCGGCGAGGTCTTATTCCATCGTCAATCTCAGCTACAGGGTGGAAAACAGGCTGATCGCCATGTTCGTCGCCAACCTTGATTTCCAGAAAACGGCCAAGGATTACCGCTGGATCAAGATCAATTACGCCACCCTTTCCGTGACAAACGACATAGAGAACGTCAGCAACGTTCACATGAAGATCGACCGCGAGAAGACTTCCGGCGAGATCGTCGTCACCATGGACAGGCCGGATCCCGCCTCCTCTGTCAAAGCTTCCCAGGATCTCCTCTATTCCAACGATTATAAAAGGGCAAAGGGTTCCCTGCTCACCAAAGACATGAGTTACCAAAGCGCCCTGGAAGTCATGAACGATAGGATCCGCGAACTTGAGTCTATTTTAGACAATATAGTTCACGCCGGCGGTAGAGATAAGCAGGTGTTAAGGGGACTACTGGAGGAAAAAATAGATCAGTTCGCCTTGAGGATCAGCGAGCTGAAGGTCATCGACAAGCGCGAGAAGGACGCAAATGAGGACATCATAAAGCAGTTGGACCGTGACATTATCCATCACAACGCCGTCCTTACGGATCTCAAATACATTCTTTCCGTTAGAGAATATCCCGAACTGCGCGAAAGGATGGTAAACACCATGAAGAAGATCGCAAAGTTAAGAAAGGTGAGGACCCTTCTGAGAACTTTTGTCAACGTGAGGGATACGCGCAATAAAAAGATCCACACCATGCTGAGGGACAACGTGGAACCGATCTTGAAAGAGCGGCTGACCGTGGAGCAGGTAGGGGATCTGGCGAGGAAGATCAGGAGCTACTACACGACCGAGGACAAGACCTATACTGACTGCGTCGAGAAATTCGCGGAGACCGTCAATATCGACATCGACCTTTCCTTCCTCGAACAATTCCTTCCGAAAGAAAATACGGAAAACGTAAAGTGAACGCATGGATCTGATAAGCCCGCCAAATACGCTGGCCCCCCGCGGCGACTCGACGGCCCGCGCTTCTGATACCCTGGCTGTATTGGGGCTTCTCCTTGCGCTGCTGGGCCCGATCTTCCTGGGCCTAGGCGAACTGATCGGCCTGGCTCTGTGCGTCCTTTCCGTTTCCCGGCGCCGCAATACCGTTAGGGGAACGATCATGGCCTGGGTAGGCATAATCGTTTCTCTGGCATGGTGCGTGCTATTGGGCTTCGGCGCCTTTTACTTTTTGTCCGGCAAAGCGTGCTCGCGCAACGAATCGCGAGTCATGGTGAGATTGGAAAAGGCCGCCTGCGTGGAATTCTGCGTTAAATACGCCCTGCTGGAAGACGCCGACGGCGACGGAAACGGCGAATACGTCGCTCCGGACCGTTTCGATGAGATACCTGGGCTGGATCTCAAGGCTAGGGAGATGAGCGGCAGCCCCGCGCTGGAAGGCTACAACTACTATTTCGAGAACGTCAGCGCCGACACTTTTTCCATCACCGCCGTACCTAAAATCTACAACGTGACCGGCAGAAAGACTTTTTTCGTGAGCGAAGAGGGAATTGTCGTCGCAGAGGATCTGAAAGGGGAGCGCTTCAAGGGCGATCCGCTCGCCTATAACGACGATCCCGGCAGCGGCAGCACGATCTTCCGGCGCCATGAGAGGAAGCTTTCGGAAAAGCTTCTTTCCGCGGCGGAGAAAAGATTCAAGGTCGGCGAGCACGAGCTCTGCCGGAAGATTCTGGAGAATCTGAAAAACAATCTGCCCGACTCCTCCCTGGCGGAAAGAGCGAACGCTTTGGATAAGGAAAATGCCAAGGCTCTTTTGGAGATCAGCGCGGCCAACCTTTGCGCCGACGCCCAAAATTATTTAAAAAACGGCAAGAAGGATCCGGCGCTCGTGATGCTGAGGGCCGTGGCGGCGGATTATCCCGGCACTCTCGCGGCGCGGGAAGCCGCCGCGAAGGCCGGCGATCTGGCCCTGGAGCTGGCGAAAGCGGAACTCAAACTGGCGAACGCTTTCGTCGAGTCAAACTATTGGTTTTCCGCGGAGGAGTCGCTGGAAAAGATAGTGCGGAAGTATCCCGAGGCCATGGCGCGGGAGGACTTCTTTGATCAGGTCTCCTCCTGCCGCAGACTCAGCAACGAAAGAAGGGACAGCTTCGCCGCTCAGCTTCTAGCCGAGGCTGAGAAACTGGAATTCGCGGGCGATTCCGTCAAGGCGTACAACGCGTATCTTCAAATAAAAGAAAACTACGGCGGTACACCGGCCGCCGGTTCCGTCGACGCCGGACTTGAGCGCCTTAAAAATCAGATGGACGAAAAGACGGCGGAACGCTATATACTTGACGTCATGAAAAACGTGGCGCTGACCAACGATGTCGAAGTGCTCAACAAGATCTCGCTGCTAGTTAGCGCCTGCGGGGGGACAAAGGCCTACAAAAGGGCCGAGGATGTCCTGGAAAGAGCCAGGAAGAAATGCCTCGTCAGGGTGCTTGGCAATGAAGCGGACGAATTCATGGCAAAAGGGAACTTTGTGTCCGCCAGGGATAAGTTTGAGCAGCTGCTTAAGGAAAAGCCGGAGGCTCTTGAGGAAGTCAAGGGCAAACTCGAACGCTGCCTGACCGAGAATTTCGAGGCCTATTACGCCAATGGCGACTACGAGGAGGCACTGGAAACTTTCGAGCGCTACGACGGGCTTAAGGCGCCTTTGCCGATCGCCGAGAGAGGGAAGATCGACGAGTGCTACTATAAAAGCGGAACGCGTCTCTACCAGGAGGGCGATATTAGACTCGCCGTGGAAAGGTTGGAAAAATGCTACCAGGCCTATCGCAGGGACGCGCACTACAACTTCATCGCCGGACGCGCCAACGCCGCTATCGGACGCTGGGAACCGTCCGTCAGGCACTTGACAGCCTGCGGCGACCTCGACGGGCGCAACGCGCTCGAGCTTTTTTCAGCGCGCGCTTATGCCCGCATGCACCTCTGCGTTCCCTTTGAGAACAATTTGATCGCCATGTTTGTCGCCAACCGCTTTTTTTATGAAACGGTAAGCGATTACGGATGGTTAAAGATCGTTTACGCTGAACTTGCCCCAAGCAATGGCGTTGAGAAGGTCGGCAACGTTCCGATGATGATCGTCAGGGAGAAGACCTCCGGCAAGCTCGTCGTCATGGTGGAAAAGCCAAAAAAGGGACCTTTCGCTATGCCGGGATTTAACTACGGCACCGGGGGGGACAAAGACACCCTTTACGCTGTCGACAGGAGCTATCAAGACTGCCTTGTGGTGATGAATGACAGGATCCGCGAGCTGGAACATTTGCTCAACTGCATAATTAAAACGAACATTTATTCGAAGAAAGTGCTGTGGAACAGATACGATCAAAGGAACGAAGCGTTCGAGCGGAGAATAAGGGAGCTTGCGAGTTACGATTATCGCGAGAGTTTGGAGAACGGGAAGATCTTGGGCCAGATCAGGCAGGATATTGCCAATCACAAAGCTGTGCTGGAAGATCTGAGAGCGGTTCTGCGCGAAAGAAACATACCCGAGCTCAGGGACGCCTATGCGAAAGTGTCAGTAAAAGTCCGGGAGCTTGAGAAAGCCGCGGGGCTTCTGAGCGGATTCATAAAAGCCAGAAACAAACGGAACGAGGAGATAGATCTTTTCCTGAAGGATGTCGCCGACGGCGGTAAAAAGCACTCCATCACTCCGGAAAAACTCTCGGAGGCCGTCAATGTGATAAGGGGCTATTGCGCCGCGAACGACAAATCTTACGTCGAGTGCGTCGAGCGTTTCGTTGATTCCATCAATATTGAGGTCGACCTTTCCTGCCTCGAGCAATTTCTTCCGAAAAAGAAAGAATAAAAAAGGCCTCCGAAAGGAGGCCCTTTTTTTATTCGTGTTTTCGCTCTTATCAGAGATTGACGAGCGCCAGTTTCTCGAGGACGTCCTCGCGTTCCACGATGAAGCCCGTGCCTTTGGCGACGGCCAGGAGCGGCTCGTCGGCGATGGAGACGGAAAGGCCGGTCTCGTTCTCGATGAGCTTGTAGAGTCCTCTTAAGAGCGCGCCGCCACCCGCCAGCATAAGACCGTGGTCGAGAAGGTCGGCGGAGAGTTCCGGCGGGCACTGTTCGAGAGCGTCCCTGACGGAGTTGACGATGGCGTCAACGGGGTCTTTCAGGGCCTGGCGGATCTCAGTACTTGAAATGGTGATGGTTTTCGGCAGGCCGACATTGAGGTCGCGGCCTCGGACTTCCTTTTTCATTTCGTTTTCACCCAGAGGATAGGCGGAGCCGATGGCGATCTTCAGTTCCTCAGCGGTCTGTTCGCCGATCAGGAGGTTGTATTCGCGCTTCATGTACTGGATGATTGCGTCGTTCATCTCGTTGCCGGCGACTCTTAAGGATTTGGAATAGACCGTGCCGGAAAGGGAGGTGATGGCGACTTCCGTCGTGCCGCCGCCGATGTCGATGATCATGTTGCCGGAAGGATCGTGCACCGGAAGGCCTGAGCCGATGGCGGCCGCCATGGCCTGCTCGATGCAGTAGACTTTCCTGGCGCCGGCGCGTTCGGCCGCGGATTTGACGGCCTGGCGTTCAAGCTCCGTGATGGAGGAGGGAACGGCGATGACGATCCTCGGGGGAACGACGGAGTGGCGGCTGTGGGCGCGGCGGATGAAGGTGCGGAGCATCTCTTCCGTAACGTTGGGGTTCGCGACGGCGCCGTCTTTCATCGGACGCAGGGTGTCGATGATGCCGGGCGTGCGGCCGAGCATGCACTGCGCTTCCTTGCCGATGGCGATTATTTCGCCCGTCTTGTTGTTGATGGCCACGATGGTCGGCTCGTTGACCACGACGCCCATGCCGGAGACATAGACGATCGTGTTGGCGGTGCCGAGGTCCACGCCGATGTCGGAGGCAAGAGCGCCCAGGAATTTACCAGAGACGTTCAGGAAGGAATCGCGCATTCCGGAACCGAAGGATCTGTTTTTCATAGTTTACTCCTCAAAAAGCGGCCGGTCACGCTCATAGGATCGTTGGCCACTTCCGTTGGGGTTCCGCAGGAGAGAAGTTGCCCTCCCGCCGCTCCGCCGTCGGGGCCGAGATCGATGATGTAATCGGCGCACTTGATAAAATCAAGGTTATGTTCTATCACGATGACGGTGTTGCCGGCATCGACAAGTTTCTGCAAAACTTGCAAAAGACGCTCGACGTCCGCGAAATGGAGACCGGTCGTCGGTTCGTCGAGGACGTAGAGCGTCCTGCCGGTGTCCATCTTCGCGAGCTCATAGGAAAGCTTCACCCTCTGGGCTTCGCCGCCCGACAAAGTGGTGGCGTGCTGGCCCAGAGTGATGTAGTCCAAGCCTACTTCGGAAATCGTGTCCAATATGCGGTAGAGCACCTTGTGATGCTTGAAGAACTCCTTCGCTTCGGAAAGGGGCATGTCAAGTACGTCAGCGATGCTTTTCCCGCGATATTTAATTTCCAGCGTTTCTTTATTATAGCGTTTCCCCTCGCATTTGTCACACGTGACGAAGACGTCGGGCAGGAAATGCATCTCGACTCGCTTTACGCCCGAGCCTTCGCACTCCTCGCAGCGCCCGCCTTTGACGTTGAAGGAGAAGCGTCCTGGCTTGTAGCCTCTGAGCTTAGCTTCCGGGACCTGAGCGAAGAGATTCCTGATGTGGGTGAAGGCTTCCGTATAGGTCGCGGGGTTCGAGCGGGGCGTGCGGCCGAGCGGGGACTGGTCAACGAGGATAACTTTGTCGAGGTTTTTAAGCCCCTCTATTTCCTTGAAGGCGCCGGGCGTGACGTTGGCCTTGTGATAGTGCTTC
>JAFYIM010000105.1 GCA_017538635.1 bacterium | reverse complement strand
CAAATTGAAAAGGCCTGCGCCAACGGCATAAAGGAATGCGTGCTTTCCGGCATACACTTGGCGGCCTGGCAGGATCGGGGAATGGATCTAGCGGACCTTTGCGAAAGGATCCTTGCGGACACGGATCTCCCGAGGCTCAGGGTAAGTTCCCTGGACGTCACCGGCGCCAGCGAAAAGCTAATGCGGCTCATGAAAAAAGAGGAGCGTCTCATGCCGCACTTGCACATTCCTTTGCAGTCCGGCAGCGACCGCATCCTAAAGCTTATGAACCGCCCCTTGGAAAGAGCGCAGCTCTTAAGCGCCATGCAATCTTTCCTTATGGAAGTCCCAAAGATGATGCTCTCGACGGACATCATCGTAGGCTTCCCGGGAGAAACGGAAGAAGACTTCCAGGAGACCTTGTCCTTTGTGGATGCGATCCCCTTCGGCAAGGTCCACTACTTCCCCTACTCGCCGCGCCCGGGGACGGTTGCGGCCAAAAGGGTCTCTGACTTTGTGCCGGAAGGCGTGAAGAAGGAAAGGGAGGAGCGATTGAAGCTGGCCGCGGAAGCGGCTGCGCAAAAGTGCCGCTCGCCGTTCCTTGGAAAGACTTTCAAGGTGCTGACGGAAAACAGGACTGAAAAAGGGCTCTTGGGCTTTACGGAAAACTACCTGAGGGTCTGCACGCAGCATGAGCTTAAAGAAAACGAAATATACGATTTGACAATAGACGGCAAGGAAACAAAATTTATCGCGCAATAGATATGTGGCAAAAAACCAAGGACTTTTTCACCAACATCCTGTACAAGGTGATCTACTTTTTCGGCTGGTGCGGATTCAGGATCCTATTCTGCATCGGACACAGGTATAGAATTCACCGCACCGACAGAAAGAAAGCATTGAAGGGCAGGAAGCAGGGAGTGCTCGTCGTGGCCAACCATGCCAGCTTTCTGGATCCCGGGATCGTCGGCATCATCTTCTTCCACCGCATCTGGTACCTCGCCAGGCAGTCGCTTTTCGAGAACAAGTCTTTCGCCTGGCTTATTACGGCGGTGGGCGCGCTTCCTATTTCCCGCGAAAAATTAGACCTTGCCACGCTGCGCCAGGTAAAAACGTACATTGAAGCTGGCCGCGACGTTCTTCTGTTCCCGGAAGGGACGAGAACCGACGACGGCGAACTTCAGCCCGGCCAGGCCGGCGTCGGCTTCTTCGCCGACAAAGTCAAAGCGGACATTCTCCCCGTTTACGTCAAGGGCTCCTTCGAGTCCTGGCCCAAAAGCGGCAAATATCACTTCGCCAAACTTGATTCTATCGTGGGCGACCTTATCCCCTACGAACACTGGCAGACTCTGCCTTCCGGCCGCGAACGCTACCAGCTCATTGCCGACGGCATCATGGAAAAATTGGCGGAACTGAAAAAAGAGCTGGAAGAGATAAAGAAATGAAAGAGAAAAGCGGCATAATTTTCATGGGGACGCCCCAGATGGCGGCCGACTGCCTGAAAAGGCTCATTAAGGACGGCCGTCCCGTCAAAGCCGTGTTCACCCAGCCCGACCGTCCCGTCGGCAGGAAGCGCGAGATTACGCAGAGCCTCGTGAAAAAAGTCGCTTTGGAAAACAACATCCCCTGCTATACTCCGGAAAGTTTGAAGACCAAGGAAGTGGAAGACATCTTTAACGAACTCTCCCCTAAGGTCGCGATCGTCGTAGCCTACGGCAAGATCATTCCCACGAACCTTCTTGCTATTCCGGAAAGCTTCATCAATTTGCATTTCTCGCTTCTTCCCCTCTACCGGGGCGCCGCTCCAGTGCAGAGAGCCCTTTACGACGGACAGACCGTGACCGGCGTCTCGATCCAGTACCTGGCGGCCAAATTAGACGCCGGAGACATCATAGCCGACGCGCCATTCACCATCAACCCCAAAGACACCACAGAAACCTTGTGGGAGCGTTCTACGGCCATCGGGGCGTCGCTTTTGACCAGGATCGCCGACAAACTTCTCGAAGGCCGGCTCCCCGCAACCCCCCAGGACGAGAGCAAAGTCACCTACGCCGCCAAGATGAGCCGCGAAGACGGCTTCATCGACTGGACCTGGAGCGCCAGGATGATCCACAACCACATAAGGGCCTGCAACCCTTGGCCCGGCGCCGTCACCTGGAGGAAAGGCAAGGAAATAAAGCTTTGGGGAAGCGAATGGCCCGTCCCCGCGCCCGGCCCCCTCGGCAGGCCCGGCGAAATAATAACGACGAAAAAAGAACTTTTCGTCTGCGCCATTGACGGCTTCATCAAGATCACCGACCTGCAGCCCGCCGGCGGAGCCAGACAGAAAGCGGAAGCTTTCGTCGCCGGATTAAGAGGCGAAAAAGTTTATCTGGAAAACAAGCCAGAGGGAATCTGATGGCGAAAGCATCCCCCGCCAGGGCCCTGGCTTTGAAAGCGCTCATAAATTGGAGCCGCGATCCCGAAAGCCATCTTGAGCAGCACTTAAAAGGCCGGCAAAACCAAAAAGACCTCGATCTCGCCTATACCCTTTGCCGCGGCGTCCTGAAAGAAAAAACTTTCCTGCAAAAAACGCTTCAGCGCTATTTAAAGAAAAGCAAAAAGCTTCCAGCGGAAGTTGAACACATTCTTCTCATCTCCTTTTACCAAAGACTCTTTCTGGACAAGATCCCCGATTACGCTGTCATCTCCGACGCCGTGGAACTTTGCAAAGAAAAACAGCCCGCTTTTTCCAAGCTCGTCAACGCTATCCTAAGAAACTTTGAAAGAGACCTGGAATCCGGCTTTGACCCGCAAAAAGAGCCCATGACTCTTGAAGAACGCTATTCCCATCCCAAGGATCTAATCGATCTCATTAAAGAGGAAACCAAAGACGAAGCTATAACTGAACAGATCCTCAAATGGGACAACGCTAAACCCAAAGTGTTCCTGAGAAAAAGAAACGGCAGCTGGGAAGAATGCCTTGACGTCAAAGCCGCTGTCCAAAGCGACGACTTCAAAGTTGGAAAGATCTATTTCATGCAGCTCTGGTCCCAGGAAGTCTCCAACGCCGCTCCCGTAAAGGATGGAGACAAAGTCCTTGACCTCTGCGCTGCTCCCGGCGGCAAAAGTCTCGCTCTTTTAGACAGAGCCAGAATAAAACTCACTGCCTGCGATTTCTCAGAAACCAGACTCGCACAATTAAAAGAAAACTTCGCGCGCTTCGGCTACGAAAACGCCCCGGATATCACAATAAAGCAGCTGGACGCCCGCAAAGCCAGCCAAACATTCCCTCCAGAATCTTTTGACCTCGTTCTCCTGGACGCCCCCTGCTCAAGCTTAGGCACCATCCAGCGCAACCCCGAACTCCGCTGGCGCTTCAAAAAAGAACAGCTCGCTGAATATGCCGCGCTGCAAAAAAGCATCCTCCAAGCCGCAAAAACCCTCGTCGCTCCCCAGGGCTATCTCCTCTATTCCGTCTGTTCCTTCACCAAAGCCGAGCGCGAAGCGGCAGACATTCTCCGCCAAGACAAAACCTGGATCCTCGTCAAAGAAAAGCTCACCTACCCCGGCGAGCAAGATAGTTTCGACGGCGGCTACTACTCCCTCTGGCAGAAGAAATAAGACACCGCAACAGTTGAACGGGCAACTATCAAGTTTTCCTTGATAGTTCGAATTTGGTGTGCTAATTAACAATCTGGAAAACCTGTAGATAAAGCCAAACAGTTGAACGGGCAACTATCAAGTTTTTCTTGATAGTTCGATTTTTTAAAAGCGTGTTTTGAATGGTTTTTATGATTTTTATGCAATTTTTTCGTTTTCGCGACCGCTTACATATGTAAGGAGGATACATATATGGAAGAATCAAAAAACGAGATCATAATCTATCAACCAGATCAAACACTTCGTTTAGAAGTTCGATTTGCTGATGATTCGGTTTGGTTAACACAAAACCAAATGGCAGATCTCTTTGGGTGTTCGTTATACAACATCGGATTACATTTAAAAAACATATATGCCTGCGGTGAACTAAGAAAGGAGGCAACTACCGAGGAATCCTCGGTAGTTCGATTTGAGGGAAACCGTAATGTTTTGCGAAAAATAATCTTTTACAACTTAGACGCGATTATTTCTGTTGGCTACAGGGTTAACTCCATACTTGGCGTTAAATTTCGTCAGTGGGCTACGGGGATATTGCGCGAATATATGCTTCGTGGCTATGCGTTCAATCAGCGGTTTAATGACCTTGAGGACAAGATGGATCGGCGGTTTGCTAAAACCGAGGCGGATGTAACAGAGCTTAGAGAGAAGGTCGATTTCTTCGTTCAAACATCATTACCGCCTGTCCAGGGTGTTTTCTACGATGGGCAGGTGTTTGATGCCGAAGTTTTTGTTGCCAAGCACATTCTTTCGGCAAAGAGATCTATACTTCTGATTGATAATTATGTCAATATTACAACACTCGAAATGCTAGCGAAAAAGGAAGCTGGCGTTCGTTTGGAGATCGTTACCTCAAAACGCGGAAACGAATTGACAGCCAGCGATATTGAAAAATTCAATGAGCAATACGGAAACTTGATCGTTATCGAGAGCACAAGGTTTCACGACAGGTTTTTGATCATCGACGACGAAGAGCTTTTTCTTGTCGGTGCTTCAATAAAAGATCTCGGCAAAAAGTGTTTCGCTTTCACGAAACTTGATTCTGCCGAAATTTCGGGGTTGAAAGCCAGGATATAATGTCTTATCAGAATTCTCCGGCGAAGGGGCCTGGGAGGATCTGGCCTTCGCGTTTCTTTCCGTCGAAGTCGGTGTCGAAAACGATGGGTGTGCCGTCGGGGTTCTCGAAGGGCTGGTCTGGCTGGAAGGCTTTGCCCAAGGTTTCCGTTGAGATCATGTTTACCGGGTGGTTTTTGATGATCTCGTAAAGATTGGTCTTGAGGGTGTATTTTCCGTCTTTTTCTTCCAGTTCAAGGAAGACTTTGCTTTTGTCGTCAACGAAGGGATCTTTTTCTTTCTTCCAGGGCTTGGCGCCTCCCAAGTAAACGTTGCCCTGGCACCAGATTGGGAGATAGCGGAAGTGGTATTTTTCCAAGGCTTCCATATCGGGCGTTTCGTTGTCCATGTCAAAGTTGGCGATCCATTCCTCGTAGGTCGGGAACTCGTCGAAGACGGAGGTGCCGGTCTCGGTCTTGAATTTGTAGTTGTCTCTTTTGATGAAGATATTGTTATAGATCCTGTCGTCGCCGTGAAGGATGGTCATGAAGCCCATGACTTCCGTGCGGTGCGGGATGTGATAGGGCGTGTAGCGTTGACGGAGTTTTCCTTCCACCATGCCGTCGCAGCCGTCGTCTATGGAGGCGATGGGGCCGGTGATGATATTGT
>JAFYIM010000104.1 GCA_017538635.1 bacterium | reverse complement strand
TTTTTTCTTGCGGAAAACGGGCTGATATAATACAATATCGACGGTATAGCACGTCATTTTTACAATAACCAGCAACGCGGAAACTACCGACATGAAAACTAAAAAAATAGTTGTCCTAGGGTCCACCAATACCGACATGGTCATCACGGGAAAAAAGATCCCCGTGCCAGGCGAGACGATATTGGGCGGACGCTTCCTTTTGAATCCCGGCGGCAAAGGCGCCAACCAGGCGGTCGCCGTGGCCAGACTTTCCGGCAAGAAGGGCGCCTGCTCCTTCATCGCCAAGGTGGGCGACGACCTCTTCGGCCGCGCCACACTCGCCCGTCTTAAAAAGGACGGTATCACCCCAAGGCTCATCATCGACAAGAAGGAGCCCTCCGGCACCGCCCTCATCATGGTTGACAGCAAGGGCCAGAACATCATCTCCGTGGCCTTAGGCGCCAACGGCACGCTCTGCCCCAAGGACGTCGAGCCTTTCAAGAAAGAGATCGAGCAGTCCGCCATTCTTCTCATGCAGCTTGAGACGCCTCTCAAGACCGTTGAATGGGCCGCGAAAGCCGCCAACAAAGCGAAAGTCACCGTCATTCTGAACCCCGCCCCCGCCTGCAAGCTTCCCGCTTCCCTCTACAAGCTGATCGACTGGATCACGCCCAACGAAACGGAAGCCGAGCTTCTGACCGGCGTCAAAGTCACCGACGCCGCCAGCGCCCAGAAAGCCACGGAAGTCTTCAAGAAACGCGGCGTCAAGCACGTCATCATCACGATGGGCACCAAGGGCTGCTGGTGCGGCGACTGCCAAAAACTCTATCCCTGCCGCAAGGTCAAAGCCATTGACTGTGTGGCCGCCGGCGACACCTTCAACGGCGCCTTCGCCGTCGCTCTCGCGGAAGGCAAGTCCTGCTCCGAAGCGGTCGATTTCGCCCAGAAAGCCGCCGCCATATCTGTTACGCGCCCCGGCGCTCAATCATCTGTACCAACTAGGAAGGAGATCAAATAATGTATTACTGCAATAACTACGCACTCGCCGTCGTGTTCTGCGTCGTCACTATGTTCTGCTGGGGCAGCTGGGGCAACACCCAGAAACTGGCCGGCAAGACCTGGCGCTATGAACTCTTCTATTGGGATTACGTCTTGGGCGTCGTCCTCTTCGCTATCATCAGCGGCCTGACCGCCGGATCATTTGGCGGCGGGGAATGGAGCTTCCTTACCAACCTTTCCCAGGCCTCTCCCGCCAACATCGGTTCCGCCCTCTTAGGCGGCGTGGTCTTCAACGCGGCCAACATCCTTTTAGCCGCGGCCATCTCCATTGCCGGCATGAGCGTCGCTTTCCCGGTCGGCATCGGCTTAGCTTTAGTTCTCGGCGTGGTGGTCAACTACTTCATCGCCCCCAAGGGCAATCCCGTGCTGATCTTTGTCGGCGTGGCTCTCATCGTTGTGGCCATCCTTTGCAACGCTTTCGCCTATAAGCTGAAAGCCGACGCGTCCGCCGACAGCAACAATCAGAATAAAGGCATCGGCAAGGGCATCGTTCTCTCCATCATCTGCGGCATCCTAATGGCCTTCTTCTACGGCTTCGTTGCGAGAACCATGGACATGAACTTTGAAAACGCCGCTCCCGAAGCCGGCAAGATGACGCCGTACTCGGCCTTCTTCATCTTCACCCTGGGCATCTTTGCCTCCAACTTCATCTTCAACGCCATCGCCATGCGCTTCCCGGTCTCCGGCGAGCCGATAACCGAGAAAGAATACTTCAAGGGCGGCTTCCCGATCCACCTGGTCGGCATCCTTGGCGGCTTGATCTGGGGCTTAGGCAACGGCATTAACTTAGTCGCCGCCGGCAAAGCCGGACCCGCCATCTCCTACGGCCTCGGCCAGGGCGCTACCCTCGTCTCCGCTCTTTGGGGCATCCTTATCTGGAAAGAGTTCAAAGGCGCTCCCAAGAAAGCCAACGTCCTTAACTTCGCCATGTTTGTACTCTTCCTGATCGGCCTCGGCATCATCATCAAAGCCGGCGCATAAGC
>JAFYIM010000103.1 GCA_017538635.1 bacterium | reverse complement strand
TCGGGGATGAAGGCCCAGCCGACGTAGCGTTCGCCGTACTGAGTTTCAGGATCGGTCTTGAACCAGGTGCCCTGGACGAAATTAGGCACTTCGTTGGTGTAGTCCGTGAAGTCGATCTGGTAGAAGATATCATCCAGTTCGTAAGTCACGCCTACGTCGTAGTACTCGGCGCCGCCGGGGCCGCCGATGTCGTAGAACTGGTTGTACTGGGACAGCACAGCGTAATCATCATGGCCGTTTACGATAACAGCGCTGCCGGTAACGAAGGCGCGCGGCCACCAAGGCTCTTTGTCGAAATCCTGATCCGGGATCTCTGCGAAGATGTTCGAGGTGCAGCACTGGGCCGCAGCATACCAGCCGTCGGAGAAGTTGGAGCTGATGGCGGTGCAGTAGCCGCCGTCAGAGTGCTGCTTCGTGAAGGTATTGGCGGTGATATAGACGAAGTTGGTGTTCGCCTTGTTGTCACGTTCAGGAGACCCGTTGTGGTAGATGCCGCGGTTGAAGCCCTGGAAGAGGTTGTTGTTGATAGTGAGGCAATCAGGGCCGATAAGGCCGTTGTAGGTCATGCCGCAGTACCAGAAGTGCTCCCAGTTGGTGACCTGGTTGGTGGTCACGTCGTAGCATTCGCCGGTGAACATGCCGTAGAAGTAGTTGTTGTCGATCTGGACGCCGTTGGCGCCGTTGATGCCGATCAGTTCCGTCATGTTGGGCAAACTGGCGCCCACGCCGGTCGTGACGATGTTGGTGTCGGGGTAAGAACCGTCAAGGATGAAGTTGCTGAAGCGGACGTGGTCCACGTTCTCCATCTTGATGAAGGGCGTGTCGTCCCAGACGTCGCCGCCGGTGCCCTTGTGCCATTTCTTGTCGCCCGGAGTAAGGAGCGGACGGTCGATCTCAGGAACGAACTGGTCGAAAACGGCGATCGGCTTGTCGGTGGTCTCGCCCTTCACCCAGAGATAAGACTTCTTGGAAAGATCGAGAGTCCAGTCCGTGGCGCTCTGAGAGTCGCCGGAATAGACCGCGACAGCGACGGACAGCGTGATCGGACCTTCATCAGCGGAGCCGCTGGGCACGTTCTCAAAAGCGTAGGCCAGGGTCTTCCAGGCAGCCTCGGGAGAGGTGCCTTCGTTGTCGTCGTTGCCTTCGGGGCTGACGTAATAAGTGTTGGCGTAGTTGCTGACCGTGAAGGTCTCGCTGCTGCCGTCGTAAGAATTGTAAGCCATCGTGTAAACGACCTTGCCGGGACGCGGGCATTCCTCGCCGATGGTGTAGTAGAAAGTCGTCGTCGTGCCGGCAGAGATCTCGCCCTTGGCCGGGCTGATGGTGGCTCCTTCCGTATCGCTGGTGAACTCATAGACCAGACTGACGCTGCCTTCGTTCGTAACGTCAAAAGATTTGGTCGTGGCCTTCAACGTTATGTCCTTCGTCTTGCTAAAGACCGCGATCGGCCTCGGCATATCGGCGGAAACGTTGATGGCGACGGATTGTTCGCCCCAGGAAAGGGTCACTTGTCCGCTGACCGGGCCCTGAACTTTCTCGCGATCAATGGTCAGGGTTTTCTTGACTTCGGCGTTGGACGGGACCGTCACGGTATCGTCAATAGCAAGCCATTCCTCAGTGCATTTCACGCCGACTTCCAGATCGTGGGCGGAGACGTTGTAGAGGCTGACTTCCACGCTGTTCTCGGTCTGGCCGAAATCAACGGTGGACGGGGAAACATAGAGGTCCTGGGTGGGCATCTCGCCGATCCAGAGACGGCTGCCGGCCACGTTCTTGCCGGTCACCGGGTCGTTGCTCATCATGGAGCCGCCGAACAAGAGTTTGCCGTCTTCGGTAACCGCGCAAGCCGCATGGTAGGCGGCCACGGGCAGCTTGGTGGTATGGACCACGACAGATTTCAAAACGGTGTTGACGATCTGGAAAGCGTCGATGGGAACAAGAGCGCCGGATTCGTCTTTGGTGCGGCCGCCGATGGCGTAGATGACGCCGTTGTAGCTGACCACGGCCGGATCGCGGACCGGGATCTGAAGTTCCAGATCGCTGTCAACGAGCTCATACTTGTTGGTCGCGGTCTCCATGACGCGGATCTTGGTGGATACGGAACTGTCGCCCAAGATGTAGATCTTGGATCCCCAGGTGGAGATGCCGAAATACATCAGGTTGTCGGGATAAACTTTCTCGTGAGCTTCCCACTGGTCCGTCTTGGTGTTGTAAGTCTGGAGGCACATTCCGTTGTCGCCCCAGAAGCCGCCGCCCAAAACATAGGCGATGCCGTCGATGCAGACCGCGCCGCCGCCGTACTGGGCCACATAGCCGCCGCTCGGGAAGCCGTTGGCACCGCTTGATCCGGTCCAAGCGCCGTAGGGGCTGTCGGGATCGTTGTTAGGCTTTCTGCTGGGATTGTAAATGCTGAAGGTGCCGTCCCAAGAGGGGTAGCCGCCGTGCATG
>JAFYIM010000102.1 GCA_017538635.1 bacterium | reverse complement strand
TCCAACAATAGTTTGATCATCAGATACCCCGAAAAAGAGTATTCCGCCTAAAGTATTAGCGAATGCCGAGACGCTTTTTAGCCAACTTTTGGGCTTTTTGATTTCCAATGCTAATTTGAAGTCATAGTCTGTGCATTCTGTTAGTGGTAGGGTCTGAAAAAATGTTTTTCTCATAATGGTCTCCGGTTGAAATAATGGTGTTCCACTATATAGCGGTCGCGGAATCGGTGTTTATTGCGTTTTAATTTGTTGTTGATTTTTATAAGGGATTGAGATAAAATCACTTCCGAAGACAACATAAAGGAAGAAAACTATGAAGAAGATTCTGTTATTTTTAGCGGCTGCGCTTGTTTGCGGCGCAGCGTTCTGCGAGGACTGCTGGTCGGACAACGCGTCCTTCAACGGGGCTCCGATCACGGACGAGCCTGTGCTGCTTTTGCATACTGATGAGATCTATTACTGCAGCGCTTTGGCGAAGGGCAATATGAAATCCCTTGTCGTAAAGGCGGAAGTCTCAACCGATCCCGAGCAATCCGGCCTGATCTTTTCCGACACGACTTCCGATGAATCGGAGGGAACGGTCTGTTGGAACTACTACGATTCCGAATACTCCGGTCTTCCCAAGAACGCGACTTACGCTCTGAAGGAAGTTATTACGACCGATGTGGAAACGAAAACACTCAGCCGCTATGTGACGATTCTGCCGGAGCCGGCGGGTTTGCTTCTCATCGGGATTGCGGGCGCGCTACTTCTGCGTCGCCGCACGAGGCGTATTGCCACTGTTTTGGCTGTTGCTGGTCTTGGCTCGCTTGGCGCGTATGCGGACAACAACCACGTAACTTCCGTCAGCATTCATCAGAACTGGCCCTTCGACAGAAGCGTCACTATCGATTACACGATCAGCGACTCTACCAAAGGCTCCGCTTTATATGACGTGCGCTTTTATGGGACGCTGGATGGAGTCTCGGTTTTCAGGTTGTCCTCGAAAGGAACACTGAAAGGCGAAGGCGCGGAATTCTTAGGTTTTTACCAGGATGCGCCGGAGGGAACGGAAGGCCAGGTCTTCGGTATCGGAACGCACAAGGCTATTTGGACGCCGACCGACAGCAGATTGGAGTCGGTGAATATTGACACCTTCAAAATCAGAGTTGACGCTATCGAGAGGGACAAGGACGATGTCAGATACATGGTAATCGATCTTTCCGAGGGACCCGAGGCAACGAACTATCCTGTGGAATTTATTTCTGCCAACGAAGCGCCTTACGAATGGTCCAGCACCTACAAGACCACAAAGCTTGTATTGCGCCTTATAGAGCCGGGGACTTTCATGATGGGAAGCCCGGAAAGCGATCCCGACCGCTTGTCCAACGAGACGCAGCATCAGGTCACCTTGACGAAGAGCTTCTATATCGGCGTTTTCGAAGTGACGCAGAAACAATATGAGCTTATTACCGGCAACAATCCATCGGAATTCGGGGGAGACCAGCGGCCGGTGGAGAGAGTTTCTTACGAGAGGATCCGCGGCACAGAGGAAGGCTTGTCTTTCCCGAAGAACAAACATGTCGATCCTGACTCTGTTCTGGGCATCCTGCGCTCCAAGATAGCCCTGCCTTTGGACCTTCCCACCGAGGCTCAGTGGGAATACGCTTGCCGCGCCACCACTACGACCGGCTTGAACAGCGGGAAGGACATTTCCAACTATATACAATGCCCGGAAGCGAACGAAGTCGGGAGATATAAATACGATTGGAACGACGGGCACGGCGATTATAACACCGAGCACACTACCGTAGGCAGCTACAAAGTGAACAACTGGGGACTCTTCGATATGCACGGCAATGTGGCGGAATTTTGCCTGGACAAATATATTGATGATCTTGGCACCGAGCCTCAGGTCGATCCTATCGGAGCGGATTCAGGAAACAATATTTTAAAAGGCGGAGACTGCGACCTTATGGCTTGCGATCTTCGTTCGGGCCAGCGCGTGTACTGCAATCCGCTGTTTCATGGCAGAAGAACGGGATTCCGTCTGGCGATAATTCAGTAAGCGATCAAGCTTTTAACGCCCAAGGACCCCATATACCCTCCGCTCACGGACTACGCTCGCGTTGGTCGCTCGCAAAAGGCATGTGCCCTTGGCAAACAGGCTTCGCTAAGTTTGCTTACGGGTACATGCCTTTTTGCTTCGCTCCATAATTGGGCGTTTTTTAGGTTCTGCAATTGCGGATTGATTTGCTAGGAGATTAAAAACCGCTTGAATTCTAAAGCGCGTTTTGATAGACTCTTCGGCATTATTGTCTAAAAATTAATCTCAAAAAAATATGAGCAAACTTTTATCCCTTTTTATCGGCGCGCTTTTATGCACGACAGTTTTAGCGAGCGAACTTTGGTCCGGCGCCACGGCGTTTGACGGAAGCGAGATCACTTCTACACCTATTACGCTTCTCACCACAGACCAGATCTTTTACAGCAGCGCTCTGGCGGACGGCGAACCCGTTTCATTGGAGCTTACCGCGACGGACACTTCGGACTCCACGAAGGTGGCGGAACTGTTTTATGACAATTCCCAAACCGCTGTGGAAGGCACGGCTACTTGGAACTATGAAGCACAGGCCTACGATGATTTTTCCAAGAGTGACGTTTACGAACTCAAGGAAACGATCGTGACTTCCGAAGGGACGCAAAACCTGACCCGCAACGTCAGGATCTTGCCGGAGCCGGCTTGCCTTGTGCTACTCGCTATTTTAGGAGGCTTGTTCCTGGCCAGAAGGAAAGGAGCGCTTATGCTGCTTGTCCTGACGGTTGCTTCTATCGGCGTTTTTGCAGACGTAACGGTAACTTCCGTGACCGCTCAGCAGGCCTGGCCCTTCAAGAGAAGCGTCGTCATCAACTACACTCTTGAAAGCGATACCCAGAGCGCGCTGCCTGTTTTCAATGTGAGTTTCTACGGCACCTTCGACAACGGCGAAACGATCTTTGATCTTAAAGATCGCGGAACGTTGGAAAAGGAAGGCGCCAGCTGCGTGCTTTTCTCCGCCGGCACCCACAAAGTTATTTGGAATCCGGCCAGCGATCTTAACATCAAATCAAGCAATTTGAAGATCAAAGTCGAAGCCGAGGAAGTGACGAGCGAAGCGACTTATTTGGTGGTGGATCTTTCCGGCGGAACCAGCGCTTCCAGTTTCGCTGTGAGCTATTTGTCCGAAGTTCCCGAAGGCGGCTGGAGCGATGAATACAGAACGACTAAGCTGGTCCTGCGTCTTGTGCAGCCCGGCACGTTCACCATGGGCAGCCCCAGCGACGAAATTGGCCGCGAAACCTCTGCTTACGGAGAACTGCAGCACGACGTCACTTTAACGAAGCCTTACTACATCGGCATCTTTGAAACGACGCAGAGACAGTACGAACTTATAACTGGAAGTGATCCCGCCGATCTGAATATCGGCCAGAAGTATCCTGTGGAACAGGTCTCTTATGACATGATCCGCGGCAACGACCAGGGTGCGAACTGGCCGGCCGACAACAATGTCGATTCCACATCCTTTATGGGCGTTTTGCGCGCCAAGACTGGCCTGACCTTCGATCTGCCAACTGAAGCCCAGTGGGAATACGCCTGCAGAGCGACGACCACGACGGCTTTGAACAGCGGGAAAGATCTGACCAATGCCTCTGTTTGTCCGAACATGGCGGAAGTGGGAAGATACACCCACAATACCAACGATGGTAAGGGCAACAATTTTGTGGAACCTGGCCAGTACCTCGTCAACAACTGGGGTATTTTTGACATGCACGGCAATCTTGCTGAACTGTGTCTGGATTATTATGCTGACTATAGCAGCAGCGATGCTGTGACTGATCCCGTCGGTCCCTCCACCGGTACCCTTCGCGTTAAGCGAGGCGGCAGCTGGCAGGATATCGCTTCGGAATGTCGCTCCGCCAGGAGAGTGGGCGTTGACAGCAATTTCCACAATCAGGGCACAGGCTTCCGCGTGGTGGTCGAGCAGTAAGCTGCACCTCTTGACTTTGGGAAAGGGGTTTAGTATTATTGTCGCCACTTGCCTGAAAAAACGGGAAAGCGAAAGAGAGAAAAGCTTGGCGCGCCCTTTTGAAGACAAGGAAGTTGAGCTCACTCCTAAGGGTCTTATAGGGGCCTTGTGGAGGGGGTATTGACTTTTGGGAATATGTTTTGATACACTATTCCTCACCATCGCAAAAATAGCGGTGGAAAAGCGGCGCGAGCCGCGAATCGAACTTTGATCTTTGACAGTTGGAAAGGTTTTATGATGTGCCAAATGCAAGTGCGGAAGAGATCACTCCAGATCTCTTCAAATAAACTTGTCAATTGTGTAAACAATAAGTCAAGAACAACAAGATAGCGAAAAGCTAAGCGTGTCTCTCGGATGAGAGACTACGAGCTAAGATTT
>JAFYIM010000101.1 GCA_017538635.1 bacterium | reverse complement strand
ATGCGGCGCTTCCCAACCGGGTGGATCTGGTTCCATAACAAATGGCGGATATTTTAACTAAGGATCATTATTTATGTCTAAAGACGGAAGGATCGCGATCTGCGTAATGGCAGGCGGAATAGGGGAGAGGTTCTGGCCTCTCTCGAGGACGATGCGTCCAAAGCAGCTACTCGCCATCACAGGCGAGAGGACGATGCTAAGGGAAACTATAGCGAGGCACTCCGGGCTCTCTTCTCCTGAGGACGTTTTCATTATCACGACCAAAGAACAGTCAGATCTCATCGTAAAGGAGATCAACGAGCTCCCTGAAGGCAATGTCATACCGGAGCCCTGCGGACGCAATACCGCGCCGTGCGTCGCTCTGGGAGCAGCTCTTCTGTACGCCAAGGATCCAGAATCCGTTATGGTCGTCGTTTCCTCTGACCATCACATCCCCGACAGCGAGGCCTACCGCGCGACAATAGAAGACGCGATCTCTTTGGCGCGCCAGGAGCACGCGCTTGTGACGATAGGAGTCGTGCCGCGCTATCCTGAGACCGGCTACGGCTACATTGAAGGGAAGGAGGAGATAAGCTATCCCGGCAAAACGAAGGGAATGAAAGTCTCTCGTTTCCTGGAGAAACCGCCTCTTACGGTCGCCGAAGTTCTTTACAAGACGCCGGGCGTCTTTTGGAACGCCGGAATGTTCGTTTTCAGGACGAAGGATATTCTTGCGGCCTTCGAGCGCTTCATGCCAGAGAGCAACGCTGCACTGAAGGAAATAACCGCGAAGGCGGGAACTGCGGAAGAACGCGCGGCGATAGAGAATTACTACCGCACTGTGGAAAAGATCTCCATCGACAACGCTGTTTTGGAAAAAGCTGACAATGTGGCGGTCTTGGCCGCTGAATTCCAATGGAACGACGTGGGAAGCTGGACTTCCGCTTCAGCGCATTGGCCGGAGGACGAGAAAGGCAACCGCTTGAAAGGCGAAATAAAGCTTTTAGAAAGCGAGAACTGCATCGTAGGCAACTACCATGAAGGATTGGTAGGCGTCATAGGGCTTAGAGACGTCGTGGTCATCAGGACGGGCGACGCTGTGCTTGTCTGCGCCAGGGACAAAGTCCAGGACGTTAAGAAACTTTTAACCGGGCTCGATGAGAAATACAGATAATGCGAATCTTAGCCGTTGACATAGGAAGCGTGAGAACGGGTCTCGCCGTATCCGATCCTCTGGGCTTTACGGCCCAGCCTCTCCCGACCGTAGAAGGCGGCGAGGCGAAGGTCAACGCCAAAAAGATCCTGGAAGTGGTTAAGAAATACGCCGAGGAAAAGGACGAAGCGCGCCGCATCGGCACGGTCGTCCTCGGGAACCCCATTATGCTGAACGGCAAAAAGAGCGAGAGAAGCCTGATATCGGAAGAATGCGCCAGGCTGCTTACGGAATATTTAAGGCAGCAGATCGATTATCCCGTGGAGGTCGTTTTAAAGGATGAGCGACTGACGTCCGTTGCCGCGGAGAGATGCATGCTAAGCATGGACGCCAGCCGCAAGACTAGGAAAGAGAAAAAAGATCAGTTGGCGGCCCAGCTAATTTTGGAAAACTACCTGGAGACGAAGCGCCGTGTCTAGAAAATTGAAACTTCTAATCGTCTTAATGACGCTGATTCTCGGAGGCTGCATGCTCCCGAGAATGTTCATAGCCGCTTTCATTCCTTTCCAGAGGCTGATGATCTGGAGTGCGGCGGCCGCTGCCCGTTACGGCGGGCCTCTCGTTATGCTGATGGTCGACGCTTCGCCGGAAGCGGATCCCAAAAGCGTTCCCACAGGCATTGCGGAGCCGTATCTTATGGACGAACTGGCTACCCCCGAGTTCCTGGCCCAGAGAGAGGATCTTGTAAAAGTTTACATTTTCGAAAGCGAGAGCTTGAGCGAGGAAAACTACCGGGAGATACTGCTTGACGCTGCTTCGAACGGACAGAAGCTTTACGCCATGCCTCTGGCTAGGGAGGATATGCCTAGCATTAGGGAAACGCTTTCGCTGCGCGGAGTGGAATTGGAGGAGGGCAAATGGTGAAATTCTTATATTTTCTGGCGTTCCTGGCTCTGCTGGGAATGTATCTGGCTTACAGATACCAGGAGTCGCATCCTGAAAAGGGCGGCCTCTTCAGTTACAGCCTGAACGAGAAGGAAACGGAAAGCACGATCACGCCGCCCTCAACTTACAAAGTCTTGGAGGCAAGCTCAGCCGATCGTTTCACAGTGCTCCGCAACAACACGGAAACCCAGAATTTTCACCTTGTCGGACTTGTCGGCATTCCGGCTGACGGCAGGGATATTTTTGAATGCGGTAAAAGCCAAGCCGAGATAAAAGCCCTTGGCCGGGAGGCGCTTGATTTCGCTAAAAATCTTGTGGTCGGCAGATCGGACCTTCACATCAGGGAAAGGGACAGGCGGCACAAAGACGGATCGCTTTTCGTGGAGGGCGACATCCTTCTGACGAACGGAGTTTCTTTTTCCGAGATGGTTATCAGAAACGGCTACGCATTGAACGACCCGGACGCTGTGACTGATTACGATGGTTTCGAAAGGGAAGCCAGGAAAAAAGAGAAAGGCGTATGGTCAAATAAAGTTCCCATAAAGGAGAGATTCCTGATATCCTCGAAAATAAGGGAAAGAGGGCTGACAAGAGATTCTCATGCCCAGCAGGCTTCAATGACCAAGGACATCCTGGAAACTGTAGCCAGCGAAGAGCGCTGTGTTTCCGTGAAACTGGATATTTCCATAAAACCTCCCATGACCAGAAATTATGATTTGATAGTCATGTGTGATTACGGCATGGACGAAGTGATAGGATCGGATGAAGAAGGGGAAAGGAGGATCCAAAAAGACACGGAGCACACGAAGGAGACATTTACCATTACAACTTTGACAACCAACATAAGCTTCAGATCCTCCTCATATGAAATGAGCAAGATCACGAGGGGCGGACGCACTTTCAGGCAAGGTATGTTCTGCTCTTCCTGCTCTTTAAGGGTCTATCTGGAGGGTGAGGAGATATATTTGAATGAGCAAGCTTTTTGACTGTTTCAAAAAGTTAAAAGGCCTATATTCTTTCCACTATTTTTTTTGAATCTTTCAGTATGTTAAAATAATAGCGATGAATGGGACGAATGTTAAACTAAAGAGACCTGCCGGCGTGGCGCTCCTGGCGGTCCTGACGATCCTGACGGTCCTCTCTCTCTTGGCCGGCAGTTTTGCGGTGTCAATTTCAATTGACGAGAACGCCTCCCGCCAGACTCAGGCTGAGCTTGGTCTGCGCATGCTTTACCAAAGCGGTGCAGCGCACGTCAAATCCGCGCTTATGAGCGCCGCCATGACTGAGACGAAGAGCCCGGGCGAGATGCTTTCGCAGACGAAAGCCCTTCAGCCGGCCACCAAGGACGGCTTCGGCCCCTGGGTTTACGTCAAGAACGAGAACGGCGACGCTATCGGCCGTTATCGCGTGAAAGTGGAGGACGAGGCCGCCAAACTCAACATCAACAAAGCCTTCCTGACGGAGAAGTCGCAGGGTTCCGGCTGGGACACCGGCGAAATATCCATTCCCGACGCTCTGGGCGTGACGCCAGCCACGGCCAAAGACCTCCTGAAATACAAGTACGGCTTGAACGGCGTGCCCGGCGACAGGGGAGACGACGACCAGAACAACGCCCTTCTGATGACTGACGGCCTTGACAACAACGCCAACGGCGTTGTTGACGAATACGACGAAGGCGTCAACGATCCTGGCGAGTATCTCCCGAGCCGTCCGCGAGGCGACGACCGCGCGTTCTCGACTCTTCGCGAAGTCATGCCCTTCCTTTTGACCTCCGACAATTTCAAAAAGCTTTCCGAAGCGAGCCAGGAGCGCGCCGTCCGGGAACTTTACAGGAGAGCGACGCTTTATTCGACCGACATACCAGGCAGCTCGACTCTTCCGAACGATCAGCCTTCCGAGATCAACAGTATCACGGGCGCTGAATTGAGGAAGCGCCTCAATTCGATGCCAAATCCTGTAGAGGGCCAGTCGAGGGCGAGAAACCAGCTTGCGGCTAACATGATCGACTACCGCGACGAGAACCACGTTATGACGACGCTTGGCAGCGACATCTACGGCGCGGAGGCAATCTGCTTCAACGAAGTTTTGGCCAACGAAGACTCCATCACCTTCTGGGTCAGGGACTCCTCGGCGACCGACGGCCTTGTCAGGGACTGGGTAAAATCGACATACTGGCACGATCAGTACGATTCCAAGGACAACACCCGTCTTCTGCACTGCCCCTTGTGGTACTACTGCTGCATAACCGACAAGGTCATAAACAACAAGCTTTTCTGGCACCATTCCATCAGGATGAACAACACCTGGAAGGTCATCAATTCCGGCGGCTCATCCAAGGGACACATCAGCATCAGCAACGGATCCTTCGTTTTGCCTGACGGCCCCGGAGAAGCCCAATCTTCCGCCAACCCGCGCTTTTTGAACTGCGACGGCGACGCCTGGGGCGGCGGCAGTCCGAGCCAAAGCTACCGCGACACCTACGTCAAGCTCATAACCATGATGAGCAAGCGCGGCAAAACGGAAAGCGGCGCGGTCAGGTTCGAAGACAACATGTTCAAGAACATGTACGTCGTCATCTGGGCCTGGCGCGGCAATAAGCAGCTAGGCCAGTTCAAGGTCACTTCTTCCTCCCATAACGGCACGATAAAGTTCAGCACTTCTGATGTCGACTCCGGCAGGTCTTTAAACTCCATCTGCCAGGCGGAGGGCATTACCAACGGCCAGTCCCTGGCCGTCAGCTTCCTGGCCTGGTCGCAGGGCATTTCCGCCATTCTTCCGAGAGTCAACTGGTATCACTGCGTCAGAAGGCCTGACGGAGCAGGCCGTTATTACAAAGTCATAATTACCAACGACCCGGTTGACTCCTTCAAAGGCTACAACTGCCGCACGCTGGGCATCTCGGGCAGCCCCAGCAGCGATCATACGATCCTTGAGGACGACAAGGCCTGGGAATACAAAGACGGCAAACCTCAGAAAATCGACTCCACCGGCTGGATGGATGTTATCGTCAAATCTTCCGAAAAGGTCAGCCACAACTCCAAACAGTATCAGTCCCTCGGATACATCCGTCTGATCGCTCCGGAAGTCGTGGAAATGTACAACGCTTCAGAAACAGCGGTCTCCCTTGCCAACTGGAAAGTAGTTTGCAACACCGGTACCATGGCGACCGAGATCGGCAACATCAGAAGAACGACCTACTATGACAATAAGTCCGGCGGACGAATCGTGGACGACAACCCTGCGGTGATGCCGAGAAACCACTTCTATCTCGTCAACGACGCCGAACTCTTCGACATGCGTTACGGCAACGGCGATATGCTCTGGGGCTCCGCTGCGACGGAAAGGATCCCGGTCTTCGAGATGGACTCTAAACACTGGGGCATCTCCTTCAAGCTTAAGAAAGTCAAAGCCGAAACGACCGACTTCTACTTCTACATCGACACCGGCCAGACTGTTCTTGACGACAAGCTTTTCCAGGGCGAATCCATCCGATTGATCTACAGAGGCGAGGAGAACAATCCGAGATCCTGGCACGGCCGCATCTTCCCCTTGCTTTGGTGGGAGCAGGAGAAAGGCAAGCGCATAAGAGTCTGGAACGAATACGCCCGCTACAATGTCAACATTCCGCCCGTCAAGAACTGCGAAGTCATGTTCCTCGGCCTTCCTGCCCGCGGCGGTATCGTTTCTCTGACTTTGAAGAACGAATACAACCAGGTCACGGCCCGTACCGTCGAATACGGCTCGGTGGACGTTAAAGAAAAAGGCTACAGCACCGAGAAAGAGGATCCGACTCACTACAAGTGGGTGAAGCGCGCCACTCCGACTATCGGAGGCACGGAGGACCTTGCCCTCAACACCGCCATGCGCGCCAAGAAGAATCGTCCGACTTGGATCAAGAACGGACCTTTTGGCAGCGTTGCTGAAATGGGCATGGTCAGGACCGCCAGAGACTTTGAGAACCTCGGCACCTCCGGCGGCGAAGCAAGCGGCAAGGCGAAAGTCGCTTCTCTTGCCGATTACTTCTGCACCGGGTCACTGCGTTTGAACGCCGTGGACGGCAATGTCGAAGTCAAAGGCTGGGAAGCCAGCAAATTTGAAGTCGATAGATACGACGCTTCCTCAGTTTCGGCCAAAGATGCCAAATGGGAAGTTGACCAATGGAAAGGGCACACGCTCCGTTACCTCACCGGTCCGCTGCGCGGCGAGACTTTTGCGGTCCACGGCAACACGCCCACCAGTTTGAAGCTTGTCGCCGACGACAACAAAAACAGCCCCAGATCCGTTCCTCAGCGCCTCCTCAACAAGCCCAACAAAGGCGACGAATTCACGATTGGTCCAGGGTACCTGACGCCTGTCTGCTACACCAGGAAAGCCAATCAGGAAGGCGAATGGGTCTGGCATGACGCTATCCCGCTCAAGGGAACGTACAACCTCTACGTGTACGGCCTGAACGACGCCATATCCACGACAGAGTTCCTGGAAGAAAACTACAACGCCAGCCTTGACGTTGATCTTTGGAACTACACGACCGGCGACTGGGACAATCTCTGCAAACGCAAAAAATACAATAAGGAAGACAGCTTCCTGGCCGGTAAGATCACTCCCGACCACATCTCCGCCAACGGCGACATCAAGATGCGCCTGACGTCCCACGACGTCATCGACACCACCAAAGCTTATGCTGAGGCTGCCGCCAGAGGCGAGATCAACCAGCCTTACCGTTCCGGTTACGCCTGGTTCAACTACCTGATGGTCAGCCCGATCCCGGTCGTCGGCAGAGTGAACTTCAATACGGCTTCCAAGGAGCTTCTCGGTGCGCTGCCCGGCATTACGCCTGTCCTGGCTGCCAACATCGCCGATGGCATTGACGAGAACGGCAAACCGACTCTTAAGCCTTACAAGCATCCCAGCGACATCCTGAAGGTCAAAGGAGTGAAGCTCGCGAACTACAAACGCTTCGCCAACCTCGTCTGCATCGACTCTTACGTTTACACCGCCAAGATCGAAGCCGAGCTCTTCGACGACGTTGACCACGACGGCGTCTAT
>JAFYIM010000100.1 GCA_017538635.1 bacterium | reverse complement strand
GTGTGCAGACCGATGCCGCCTTTCTTTTTCGGAATACCGTGACGGATGATCTTTTTGCCGACAGAGGGCTTCTTGCCGCAGATATCGCATTCTTTAGACATATTTGTCTCCTTATTTTATTTTGTTTATTTTGTTTTGTTATTTGTTATCAAATTTTACCAGCGCTCGACCGCCTGCTCGCAGATATGCTGGGCAAGGTCTGAGCAAGCCAAAAGGATCGCCTGATGGCGCGTGACGGAGATGTCGTCAGTCGTCAGGAGATCGTATTTGCCCCTCACATTGTTCCTGCTCCAGATGGCGACAGGTTCGCCGTCCTGGTATTCGTACATGGTGATGTTGGCGAAAACGACCGCGCGGAAAGCCGTGGCCACGCCGGCGGCGTTGGCATCCTGCGTCTTGTCCACGAACTGCGTCGGCCTGAACTTCAGATCGACGAGCTGGACTCTCAGTTCGCCGTCAGCCTCTTCCGCGGTAGGAACCACCTCGTAGGTCTGCTCTTTCGTGAACTCACTGATGATCTGGTTCGTGACTTCCATCAGAAGATGCGGCTCGTTGACCTTGTCAGGAACGTAGGAGATGCGCGGAATGTGCAGCTTCTTGATGTTGTCCTCACGCTGCGGGGAACCGAGCGTATAGCCCAGGATGCTGATCGGCGTGTCGGCGGAATGATCCCTCTCGCAGCCTGTCGTGAGGGCGAGAATGATCGCGGCGGCAATTAAGGGTAATGATTTCATTTTGTTCACCTTTTTAGTCGATGCGGTGAAGTTCCTCGCGGCACTTCTGGATGCGGGTGTCCAGGACGTCCATGTGGCGCCAGTTGGCGGGAGCCTGCGCTTTCAGGGCCGTGAAGGCGTCCAGCGCCTGGCCGTAATAGAAGCGGGCGTTGACCGTGTCGTTCTGGCTCTGGTAAGCCTCGGCTTTCTGCACCAGCGTGTAGGCCTTCTTATAGGAATTTATGAGCGTCGTCTCGCTGGAATAGTCTTTCACGTTCTTGTCTTCGACCGCCCTCTGGTACTGTTCCTGGCTGATGGCGGTGGAGACGCGGCCGGCCTCCGGCATAGTGCGGATCTTCGTGCCTTCGGGAGCTTTGACGATGGCGTCTTTGTTGTCAGGTTCGTTTTTCTCTTCGGTAAGGCCCTTGGGAAGGACGGAAACAAGCTCTTCGTCGGTTATGGTGACGCCGGTCGTTTCCTTGACGGGCTTTTCTTCAGCAGCGGGCTTCTCTTCATCGAAAGACGGCTTCGTCACTTCCCTGGTCACGCGGAGGCCGCTGTTAGTGGTGACGCTGATCGTGATGGCCTGTTCTTTAGGTTCGGTGCTCTGGGGAATTATGCTGTTCACCAGTTCGTCGGCGGGGTTTTCTTTCACTTCCGCTGTAACTTCAGCGGTGGAAAGCTGAACTTTGGGCTCATTCGGAGTCACGACTTCGAAGCTCGGTTTGCTGACAGACGCGGTCACTTTGACCGCAGGCTCGCTGACAGGCTCGCTCGTTTCGACCTTGAAGGAAGGCGCGGACGGAGCGGGAGAAGAGACGGCGGGCTTGGTCTCTATGACGGTCGTGGTGCCGGAAACATTGCCGGAGACATCTTTGAAGACCGGAGCGGAGCCGCTGTAGGTGTAATTGGCTTTGGGAGGTTCGGAGACCACGACGGAGCCGTTGGCGTTGTAGCCGGCCAGTTCGGAAGAGGAGACCGTGCTGTATTTGGGAGGATCGCTAGTCACGACTTCGTCGAAATTCTCGGCTTGGGAGAGCGTCTGCCAGTTGGAAGACTGGATGCGGCTCGTAGGCTGCGTCATGG
>JAFYIM010000099.1 GCA_017538635.1 bacterium | reverse complement strand
TTCGTTTTCTTGAATTTCAGAAGATCCCTTAAGGTGTGGCAGCCTTCCGAGGTGTCGTTTACTATATTCGAGAATTCCTGGAATTTCGCGTAGTCGTTTCCTCTCGTTGCTTCCCTCAAAGCGATCTGGGCTTTGGCGGTCCAGCATGGGCGCTCTTTTATTTCGCATTTGGCTGCGTGGAGCTCTTTGATCTTCTGTTCCAGTTCGGCTAAGCCTATGCCGCCAATCCTCGAGGGAGTGCCGGAGAAATAGGAATTCACCATTTCAGGGGAAAGCCCCATGATCTCGAAGAGCTTGGCGAAGCGGTAGCTTCTCAATGTCGAGATGCCGACCTTCGCCATGATCTTGAGAAGGCCGTTCTTTATGGCCTTGACGTAATTGGAGGAGGCTTTGACAGGATCATCCGGGAAGATGTTGGAAATAGTCTCGAAGGCCAGATACGGCGCGATGGCGGTGGCGCCGTAGCTTAGGAGCACCGCGAAGTGGTGGACGTCCCAGCACTCGGCGGTCTGGAGGATGATGCCCACGGGTGGCCTTTTGCCGGCGTCGTTCAAGATTTTGTCAACTGTGGCCGCGGCCAGAAGCGAGGGGATGGGCAGTTCGCCGTCCTTTTTGTTTTCCAGCCGGTCGGAAAGGATAAGGATCTTCACGCCTTCCTTTACGGCCGAAAGAGCGTCGTTTGCCAGTTTTGTGAGGGCGGCGGAAAGATCGTCCTTGAAGAAGAGGGGGAAGGTCTGGGCTTTGTAACCTGAGAGCCGTTTCAGTTCATCCTCTGTCAGGATCGGTCTTTTAAGCTTTATCAGTTTGGCGCAGTCGGGAGTTTCCTCGAGGATGTTGCCGCTGTTGCCAATGTAGGTCATGATCGACATGACCTGCTCTTCCCTGATGGAGTCGATGGGAGGATTGGTGACCTGGGCGAAGCTTTGGTGGAAATAGTCGAAGAGGGGATGGTATTTTTTGGAGAGAGCGGCCAAGGGGCTTGTGCAGCCCATGGAGCCAACCTGCTCCTTGCCGTTTTCGCCCATGAACTTCAGGGCTTTGATGACGTTCGCCTTGTCGTAATTGAAGAATTCCTGCTTGGCGGCGAGGTCTTCTGGAACTGAGGAGGGAGCGACTTCCGTGAATAGGCCTTGGATCTGGACATGGTTAGTCTCCACCCAGCGGCGGTAGGGTTTGCTCCTGGCGCACCTGGTTTTCACTTCCTCGTTTTCCAGAATGCGGTGTTCATTGAGGTCGAGGCAGATGATGGCGCCGGGGTTCAAGTGCCCGCGTCTTGCCACGTCTTTGGGGGCGATGTTAAGCACTCCGGTCTCGGAAGCCAGCACGAAAAGTCCGTCTTTTCTCAAAGTCCAGCGGGCGGGCCTGAGGCCGTTCCTGTCGAGGGCCGCGCCAGCCATGACGCCGTCGGTGAAAGCCAAGGCGGAGGGGCCGTCCCAGGGTTCCATCAGGGCGGAGTGATATTCGTAGAAGGCTCTGATGTCGTGCCCCATGTGGTACTTCGCGCCCCAGGCCTGGGGCATTAGCATAAGGATGGCATGCGCCGGGTCGTAGCCGGAATTTATGAGGAGCTCGAAAATGTTGTCAAGACAGAAAGAGTCCGAGGCGCCTTCCGTAAAGAGCGGCAGGATCTTCTCCATGTCGTCCTTAAGGAGGGGAGAGTGCAAAGAAGGCAGCCGGGAGCGCATGGCGTTCAGGTTGCCTTTGATGGTGTTTATCTCCCCGTTGTGGGCCAAAAGGCGGAAAGGATGAGCCAGTTCCCAGCTCGGGAAAGTATTGGTGGAGAAACGCTGGTGGACCAAGACCAGAGCGGAAGTCAGATCCTTTTCCGTCAGGTCGGGATAGAATCTCTCCAGCTGCGTCGCGATGAAAAGACCTTTGTAAACGATGGTGCGGGAGGAAAGGGAGCAGAAGAAGGTGCTCTGGCATTTCTTTTCCAACACCCTTCTCAAAACGAAGAGCTTTCTTTCGAGTTCGCCGCCGTCGCCCACGGGATCGAAGGTGATGAAAAGCTGCTTTATAGAGGGCATGCCGGATCTCGCTACGGTGCCTATCGCTTCGGGCTTCACGGGAACGTCGCGCCAGCAGAGGACGCGGAAACCGCATTCTTTCAGCGTCGCTTCGATCAGATCCTTTTCGTCCGCTTTTTCAAAGACCATGGCCACAGCGTATTGGCCGAGTGGAGGAAGATTGGGAATGATCTTTCTGAAGAACGCGTCGGGAAGCTGGAAAAGGAGGCCGGCGCCGTCGCCGGTCTCCGGATCGTTGCCCGTGGCGCCGCGGTGGATGAGATTCTTGAGGACACTCAGACCTGAAGCGATGACCTCATGGGAGGCGATGTTGTTCAGGTCGGCTACCAATCCCACGCCGCAGGCGTCGTGCTCGAAACTTTGGTCGTACAGTCCTTTCATTTTTCTTTTCGCTTAGAAAATATAAACAGGGTAGGAGTCAGGGTTCTTGCCGAAGAGCGTCACGTCGTCGATCTTTTTGATGACGGGGCCTTTCAGGAGCGCATACAGGAATCTTTCCACGCCGATGCCGCCGCCGAAAGTCGAGGGGAAGAGGGGAGCGCCGTCCGGTCCTTTCATGCCGGCCACCGCCAGGAAGGGAGCGTACCCGCTCAGCTTCTCGATGTTGGTGATTTCGCCGTTGCGGTCAAACTTAGGTTCTTCCGGAATGATCTTGTTGTCTATCAACCTCGCGATGATCGGTTCGTAGAGCCATTCCCTGACGGCGCCGGAAAGCACTTCCAAGGCGCCGCCCATTCCGCCCTCCAGGAGGGAGCTCTGGGCGCAGAGGTCGTAGTTGTAGATATCCTCCGAGGGAATGTCGTCCTGGTTTCTCTTGCTGCCGTCGGCCTTAAGGTAGGGGTAAACGAGGTCGTAGTTTTCGCGCAGTATGCCCTTGATCCAGAAGAACTGGCTGCCGCACTCTTCGCCCAAGACTTTTTCCACGGAACCGCCCGAAGCTTTCTTCTTCGCTTCGTCAAGGAAATAAGAAGGGAAGGGCTTGGCGGGAACTTCGAGCTTTACGCCCAGGGCGGCCAGATCCGCTTCGTTCTTTTCTTTGAGGGCCTTCACGGCGTAGATGATGAGATCCTCGAAGAAACCAAGCGCTTTGCCGAGGTCTTCCCTGAGGAGCTTTTTGGTCTTCTCCACCTCGCCGTAATACTCTTCCAGCGGGACGAAATGTTCCCTTCTGACTTCCATGTCCATTTGCGAAAAATCAATAAGATAGCGGCCTCTCTGTTCGCCAACGGGGCTTTCCAGTTCCAGCCTGATGTTGGGGGAGTCGATGTAAACGCCCTTTAAATAAGGGTTGGTGCAGGCCAGGAACTTCGAGTAGATCATGGAATGGGTGGTCTTGTAGGGCTGGCCCTTGTAGCTAAGCGTAGGCGAGTACTCTATGTCGTGGGCCAGAGGATCGGTGACAGGGGAAAGCGAAACTCTTTCCAGATTCAGTATGCCGTTATTGACCAAAAATTCCTGCATCGCGTTGACAAGAGTGGTGCGGATCTTCAAAACGTGAAAGATGGTCTCGCTTTGCCATTTGTCCATGTACTGGCTTTTGGCGAAGGCGGTCAGTCCGCTGCCGGACTGCTTAAGGGCGGCGTGAAATCTGGCTAAGCTTGCGCCGATGTCGTCTCGTTCCTGCATGGTCATCTCCTTTTTTGCGGTTATATAGTAATAGAGCAACATATATAAGCAAAAGGTGTGCCAAAGTGGAAACAGGCGATTTAATCTTGGAAAACGGCAGCATGATTACATTTAATGTAATGATTGGCTTTGCTGTATTACATAAAATGTAAAAAATGTATGTTTAAGTGCTTGAAAACACCCAGAAACACGGCTTTTTGAAGTTTGGCACGCTTTTTGCTTATCAAATTTTGCTGGATCTTTTTTTCTCTGCACTATAAAAACGATGATTAGTGATTTCATTACTGTCATCAGTTTTTTTAGGATAGTTCTTTTAAATTTTCATTAACAAAATTTCAGTTTCTTAACAAATGAAAGTAAATTGTAATAACACTTTGATCGCACTTCTCGCTTTTTGCATTCCGATGCTTTGCCATGCTTTTATGATCGAGAAAGGAGTTTGGCTAATCGCCGATACTGTGACCAATGCTGATATTTATACCGAATTAACAAAAGTTGAGGAAGCTGCCAAAACACAAAAATTAAAGGAGGCTTCTCAACTTTTAGTCGACATTCTTCAATCAGGAAAAGCTGATGGATATGTTGCGTCAGACATGGAGCCTCTGTCTCTGACTATATATTCTGCCAGTCTTTGGTACAAGGCTGAGTCTTATCATAATCAGAATCAAGCCATTGTAAAAGAAGCTCGCAAGGCGATTAAAGAGTGGGAAGAAAAAGCAAAGGGCAATCAGTGGAAAAGCTATAAAAATCTTTTCTATAGAATGAGAGACCATTATATAAGAAAAAAGGACCAAGTAAATCGTATAGCTACTCAGAAGGAAGCCATTTTATACGATCCTTTTGATCTAGAGCAAATTTCATCACTAAATGAATATTGTCGCCGTTTCCCAAATTGTGTTGGTGATATGGCTGCTTTTGCAAAGGAGTTCAAAGAAAAAGGCGGCGTTCTGCCAGCTTTTCTCGAACTTACGATAATTGTTGCTGAAAATAACGACAAAGAGAAAAAACTTGATGCTGTTTTGAGTTGGCTGTGGGCTAATCGTCACGAGAGCCTTGAAAACATCAAAAATGGCGTTGAGACAGCTTCTCAACTGATTTCTATAGAACATCCAGAAGGCATAAAACTTATTGTATCGTCTCTTACAGACTTAGCGCTTGCCCAACCTGGCAGCGAGGAGAGAATGCCTGTAATTGCTTATCTGATCAACGAAAGGGCAAAGATACAAGCTATAAGCAAAGACGTTTTGAAAGATTAGCATGAAACTCAAGTTCTACATAAAAATAATAAGTCTATTCCTGTTTTTTTGTGTTGCATGTTCAATCGAGGCCAGGGCATCCAATAGATTTGTAGATTTTATATATTCGGCTTCTATTACCAATGAGATTAAAGAAGGATATTTTAGTGATTTAAAAATAAAAGTTTCTTCAGAGGAAATGGGGTTAAC
>JAFYIM010000098.1 GCA_017538635.1 bacterium | reverse complement strand
TGATCCTGATGCGGTCGGAATTCATCCTGTTGACGAAGAGGATGGAGTCGGAGGTCGTTTTGTATTTCCTGGCGATGACGTTCAAGACTTCGCCGGAATGGACAACGTGGTTCGTAATGAAATCAAGCCTTGCCTCGAAGAGCTCGGCCAGGTTGCGGTCGCCGATGTAGGCTTCCGCCTGCTTGGCTTCGGCGCTTTCCGGGAAAGCGTCGATCAGGGCCTGGCGGGTGGAGTCGGCTTTCTTCTGGTCGCCTTTTGTATTCGCGGCTTTCAGCTCTTCCACGAGGAAAGTTCTGGAAGCGTCGTTCTTGGGATATTTTTCCAGGAAGGCTGCCTTGGCGGCTTCCTTGTCGCTTGCGAAAGCGATGAGCTCATATTCGGCTCGGGCTTGGATCTCCGGGTTGGAGTGGTTCTCAAGAACTTTTCTCCAGGTGTCCTCATTGCTTTTGCCGAGCGCGGTCTCGCAGAGCGCCTGCTTGTAGAGGGCGTCGGCCTTGGAGGCTTGGTTCTTGTCGTATTTGCGAACGGCTTTCTTGAAGACGGGCAGGGCGTCGCTGAAGCGCTTTTCCTGAAGCGCTTTTTCAGCTTCCGCCAACTTTTCCTCAATGGGCCTGCCGGTCGCCAGAAGAATGGCGACGGTGCCGGCGATGCCCAAAAGCACGACTATCAGAAAAACTTTTTTCATTACGTTCGTTTTCCTTAGCTAGTTCTTAGTCTTTTTTGGATTTTTTCTGGTTCTTCTGATCTTTCCCGGGCTCTTTGCCTTTCTGAGCCTTGGCTTTCTTCTGTTCCTCGATGTCGTTGGCGACGGAGTCGGCGGTCAGAGTGTTGAAGACAAGATACGGGATGCGGTTGCGGAAAGTTTTGTAATTGCTGCCGATATCTTCGGCTTCGGCTTCATCTCCGCCCTCCTCGGTATCGCCTTCCTTCTTGTCCTTTTTATCCTTGTCCTTCTTGTCTTTCTTGTCATCCTTTTTGGGTTCGCTCTTCTTGCCCATGAAGGAGTCGCGGTGCAAACTGGCGAAGTAGTTGTCGTAGTCCTTGTCAAAGTTACGGTTCTGCTCTCTAGACTTGCGCATGAGATAAACCAAAGGCAGAGCGTCCCTGATGGAAAGATATTCGTAGATGGCTTCGGACTGACGCAGGAAGTAATAGAGTTTGTAGTTGTCAGTGGGGGCGCCGTTCTTGACGAACTGGTCGATGTTTATGATGGCGGTCTTGTCGAGCGGCAGCGATTTGAAGGGCAGGGCGCCGGACTTCATCTTCTGGAGCATGTCAAAAGTGACAGGCTTATTCTGGAAAGTCTTGAGCTGGACAGGTCCGCCTTCCGTGATAACGGAAGTAAGATCGCTGCAGTAGGCGGCAAACCCGACGGTCAGGAATTCATTGACAGATCCTTTCGAATTGGTGATGGAGAGGAATTCGTCAAGGACGGCCGCGGCTACGGCGTAAGCGAAGGCTTCCGCATTCCAGTCTTTGTTGATAGGCGTCAGGTAAACGTAGAATTCCCTGTAGCCCTTGGCAGTGTAAACAGTCTGCACCGGGGAGTTCCTGAGGCCTGTGCCTTTCAGCATTGTCCAGTCTTCGCTTCTCGTGACGAAATAAACTTTGCCTCTCAGTTTGTTCAGCCAGTTGATGAAATCGGTCATGACGAGCGTCTCTGTCGCTTTGTCGAAAGCGGCGTCGCCGGCAGAGAGGATCTGGTCAATGCCGTAGAATTCAGCGGTGTCGATTTCAGTCGTTTTGCCGCCCTTGGGGGCTTTGCAAGTTTTAGGATAGACGGCCACGAAACGGGTGCTTTCGGCCACGGCCAGTTTCTGTCCCTTCAGCGCGCTTTTCAAGCGGGAAGCGTGATTGCTGTCGCCAAGCTTAAGCATCTTGACGTCGTTCTGACGGAAAGCGGTGTAGGTCCTCTGAATACCTTTGTCATCCGTAATGCTGATCTTGTTGCAGTAAGAGCGGGCGCCGCGGTCGCTGCCGGCTTTGGAGTTCAGCCTGTTAAGGTAGTCGCTCCATTTCGGACAGGTGAACTGGGGGCCTTCGGTGGCCTTGTCGGCGTCGGCCTGGGAAAGGGCGCCGGCGCCTTCCTTGGCGTTCTCGGTCAATTCTTTCTTAGCTTCTTCGTCAAGCGCTTCGGAAGCGGCTTCCGCAGCTTTGGACTGGACGGCCGGGGCGGTGTCATCGGATTCGGAATCGTCTTCCACGACTTCCTCAATAGCGTTGCCTTCTTCGTCGAACTGGACGTCCTCGTCGTCAAATTCCTCATCGGCGAAAGCGACGGCGGTGGTCAGGGCGAGGGATACAAGAAAGAGATAAAGGAGATTTTTTTTCATATTCGTGACCTCACTTAAGAGTTAGAACTTTCAGTTTCGGGTTTGGCGTCCTCTTTGGGAGCTTCAGTTTCGGAAGTTGCCTCGGGCTCGGGCTCCTTTGCGGTTTCGGGAGCAGCTTCAGGAGTTGCGGCTTCTTCGGCTTTGGCTTCGGCTGCAGCTTCAGGTGTCTTTTCAGCGCCTTCCGTTTCTTCAGCCGGTTTCGCTTCACCTTCAGCGGGGGTTTCGCCGTTGGCTTCTTCAGCCTTCTTAGCCTCTTCCTTGGCCTTCTTGGCCTTTTGGATGTCCTCAGTCATCTTCTCCTGCGTCATTTCGTAGAAGAGACGGTTGCTGGCTTTCTCCAAATATTTGAGGTCGGCTTCGCCGACTACCACTACGTTGGTCGAAGGTTTCTGTTCCTTGACTTCCGTGCCGATGATGCCGCGCTGCATCTCGCAGTAGGAAAGACTGAATTCCTTGTCGAAGCTGCGGCCTGAGCTGAGGGCGCGGATAAGGCTGAGCATGCCCAGGGGAGATTCTTTCCAAAGTTTCTCAACAACGCCTCTGGATTCGCGGAGGAAGTAATATTTCTGTTCCGGAAGCTGCGGCAGCGTCTGGGCGTCTTTCAGTTCATTGAAGGGCAGGAGGCGTTTGGCCTGCAAGGGGAGCATGATGCCGACTTTCGGCCTTTTGATCTTCTTGGCCTTGCCGCTTATAACCACTTCCCTCACCTGGACGGGCACGAAGGCCGGAGGAGCGACGCAGACTTCCAACCCGGATAGATAGCCGGCGATGCCGGTCATAAGAAAGAGCGGAAGTTTGGCGTCCGGACGGCCGGAAAGCACGCGTCCGTATTCTTTCAGGATCTGTTCCGTCACGGCGTAGCAGAGAGTCTGTGGAACGTATTCCGAACAGCTGGCGTCGTCAAGGATCGCGATCTCGCGGGAGACGTCGCTGGTGCAGTAGTTGGCGCAGACTTGTTCGGCGGACTGGGGATCCCTTAATCTAAGCCACATGGCCTGGTTGGGGATCACAAAAATGCGGGCGGGGTTGTCGGACCAGTCCATGAATTCGCTGACTATCAGCTTTTCCGTCACGGCAACGTAATTGGATTCCGCGGCGTCGAGAAGCATTTGGAGTCTTTCGGCATTCGAAGAACGCTTCGGCTTCTCATCGACTATGGACATGCAAAAGCTTGGCCCGGTGATGATGAAATATTCGCCGGTCAGCGTCAGGTCGGCGCCGAACATCTGGCGGTATTTTTTCGTCTTGGTAAATTCTAAGGCGCGTTTCGGGATGGGGCTCTTGTCAGCGTTGGCGACAGTGTCCGAGTCGTAGAGCCTGAAGCGGTTGTAATGTTCGTTCACGCCTTCGGGAGTGTCGAGTCCGAAAAGGCGGGTGTAGAGCGTAATGGCGGTGCCGCTGGACTCGACCTGGCCTACGGTCTTTTTGACCTGCAGGACTTTCGGCGGCTCGTCATGGGCGGCGAGAAGCGCGCCTGAGAAGATAAGGACTAGGGTAAGAGCAATGACTTTTTTCATAATTTCCTCGCTTCGAGATTATTTATGATTTCCCTAACGGAGTCTTCAATTCTATTTTACAATATTCCTGTGTGTCCGAAACCGCCTGCTCCGCGTGCGGTCTCTCCCAGTTCCTCTTCGCTCGAACAGGGCTGGATATTCGCCCTCTCGACTTTCTGGACTACGAACTGGGCGATGCGCATGCCGCGGGTGACGGTGAAAGGTTCTTTTCCAAAGTTGATCAATATGACGCGGATCTCTCCTCTGTAGTCGGAATCCACGGTTCCGGGACCGTTGACAACGCCTATGCCGTGCTTGGCGGCCAAACCGCTCCTTGGCCTCACCTGTATCTCGCAGCCAAGGGGAACAGCAGCCTTGAGCCCGGTCGGAATCATGGCGAATCCTCCGGGCTCAAGAACGGTGTCCTCATGATTGGCTGCGCAGACGTCCAGCCCGCTGGAACCTTCGGTCTGATAGCAGGGGAGAGGCAGGTCTTCCGTTCCAGGAAGCCTTAGGAAGCGGATGCTGACGGAATGATCAGGCATTGTCGTCCTGGCTCTCCTCTCTCTGCTGGCGGCGGGGGCGCCTGTCTTCGCGGCGGGGGCGTCCGCCCTCGGAGCGGCCGCGGCGTTCGCTGTCCTTCTGATTGCGGCTCTTGACCTTCGTGGGGTCGAAGGGCTCGTCAAGGTGCTTCATGGAGAGGTTGACGCGGCCTTTGTCGTCGATCTCGATGACGCGGACGTCGACTTCGTCGCCTTCTTTCAGAACGTCTTCGATCTTTTCGACGCGCTCGTCTCTGATCTCGCTGATATGGACCATGCCTTCCACGTCGGGCAGGATCTTCACGAAGGCGCCGAAGCTCATGAGCCTCGTGACGGTGCCGTGATAATTTTTCCCGATCTCGGCGGTCGCCATCATGGATTCCACGATCTCTTTGCCTTTCTGGGCGATCTCAAGGGAGTCGCCGGCGATCTGGACGGTGCCGTCGTCCTCGATACTGATCGTTGTGCCGGTCTGTTCCTGGATGGCGCGGACGTTCTTGCCGCCGGGGCCTATAAGGGCGCCGATCTTGTCGACCGGGATCTTGATCGTCAGGATCTTGGGAGCCAGGGGCGAGAGTTCGGGTCTCGGCGCGGGCAGTTCCTTGGCCATGATGTCAAGGATCCTAAGCCTGGCGCTGCGGGCTCTTTCGAAGATGGCGGGCAGAAGATCGACGGGCAGGCCTTCCACTTTGAGGTCGACCTGGACGCCGGTCACGCCTTTCTTGGAGCCGGCCACCTTGAAGTCCATATGTCCGTAGTGGTCCTCGTCGCCGACGATGTCGGTGATAAGGGTGTATTCGTCGTCATCAGCCACCAGTCCCACGGAGATGCCTGCCACCGGAGCGTCGATGGGGACGCCGGCGTCCATAAGGGAGAGGCAGCCGCCGCAAACGGAAGCCATGGAGGAAGAGCCGTTGGATTCCGTGATGTCGCTGGTGATGCGGATGGTGTAGTCAAAATCTTCGGGAATGAGGAACTTCAGGCTGCGCTCCGCCAAATTGCCGTGGCCGATCTCGCGGCGGCCGGGGCCTCTCAAGGGCCTGGCTTCGCCGACGGAGTACGGCGGGAAGGTGTAGTGCAGCATGAACTTCTTCTGCGTTTCGCCGGCCAGGCCCTCGACGCCCTGGGCGTCGTCGGCTGTGCCGAGCGTCAAGGTAACGAGCGCCTGCGTCTCGCCTCTGGTGAAGAGGGCGGAGCCGTGGCAGCGGGGAAGGAACCCTGTTTCGCAGGTGATGGGCCGGATCTCGTCGAGGCCGCGGCCGTCTACTCTGTGCCCTTCATTCCTGATGAGCTTCCTCAAGCAGACGCCGGTCAGGTCTTCGAAGGCCACGTTCAGGGCGATGACGTTCTCCTCGGCGCACTCTTCAAGTGCTTGGACTTCCTCGACGTAAGCTTTCCTCAGTTCGGCGAGCTTGTCGTTGCGCTCGGCTTTGCCGGGGATCCTCAGGGCTTCCGTGATGCGGTCGCGGTACGTTTCGCAAACAGACATAGCCTTTTCACCGGCTTTGATGTGCGTGTATTCGCGCTTAACGACGCCGATCTTGGCAGCCAGTTCGTCCTGGGCCTTGATGAGGGGCTGGAGCTCCTTGAAGGCGTAGGCGATCGCTTCCGTCACGTCGGCTTCGGGGGCCTGCTTGGCCTCGCCCTCGATCATGACGACCTTAGTGGCGGAGCCGGCGACCACGAAGTCGAGCGTCGCTTTGGCGCGCTGCTCGTCGTTCGGGTTTATGATGAGTTCGCCGTCAACTTTGACGACCCGGACGGCCGCCAGCGTGCAGGCGAAGGGAATGTCGGAAACGGCGACGGCCGCCGAGGCGGCGGTCACGGCCATGGTGTCGGGGTCCACGTCGCGCTTGGCGCTTAGGACCTGGAGCATGATCTGCACCTCGTTGTAATAGTCGGCCGGGAAAAGGGGACGCATGGGCCTGTCGATGCAGCGCATGGTAAGTATCTCTTTGTCCGTGGGACGGTTCTCGCGTTTCATATATCCGCCCGGGAATTTTCCGACGGCCGGGAAGCGTTCACGGTAATCGACTGTCAAAGGAAAGAAATCGGTATCCTCTTTAACTTCGTAAGGGGAGACGGCGGTCGCCAGCAGCACTAGATCATCGTAGCTTAAAATAACGGCGCCGTGGGCCTGGCGGGCGATGCGGCCGGTCTCGATCTTGAGCGTTTGCCCAAAAATTGCGTTTCTACTTGGGAAACCATAAAAAAAAGACTCCAAACATTAATTAAAGTTTAAACGCGCGGACCTAAAACCAATCAGGCCCGCGCGTTGCCCGTAATTACTTACGGATGTTGAGCTGTTCAAGCAGCGCTTTGTAACGGTCTTCCGCCGTGGCGCGCAGATAATCGAGTAGTTTCCTGCGCTTGGCGACCAGTTTCAAAAGGCCCCTTCTGGAGTTGTTGTCCTTCGGGAACTGTTTGAGGTGCTCCTGGATGTGGGAGATACGCTCCGTCATGAGAGCGATCTGGACGTCGGAGGAACCCGTGTCCTTGTCGTGCAGAGCGAATTTCTGCATGACTTCCTGCTTGCGTTCAACTGTGATAGGCATAAATAGCCTCCTTATATGTTGGCGCCCCTTTTGGGACGCAATACACCCCACTCTAAGCCAACAACCAGATGTTAACCGAGGATAGGGCAAAAATATTCCTTCTTAATTTTTGAATTGTAAGGATTATATCAAAAGGGGTTGTGGAATGCAAACGCACCTTGCGGCGCAAGGACTTCAACCGGCGAAAAACCGGGCGCCTCCGGAAGGAGTCTTGAACATAAAAAGGTCTTTTGGTATCATAAACGAATAGAATTTAATTTGCCTTAAAGTTTTCAGGCATAGACTGTCCTCGTAGCTCAGCAGGATAGAGCGACGGTTTCCTAAACCGTAGGTCGCCGGTTCGAATCCGGCCGAGGATAGTCCGCGCCTGGAGCTCAAGGCTCAAAAGATCAATTAACTCAACCTCCGCATTTAGGAGCAATATGGCTGGTTTAACAAAAAAGGAACTGCGTCACGACGCGGTGCATGAAGAACTCGAGAAGATCACGGTCACAGTGGTCAAAAAACGCAATTCCATCCTCCTGGGCATTTTGATACTGCTCGTCGTCTGTGTGGCTATCTATCAGATCGTCAACAATAAGAACACGAAAAAGGCCAACGCCGAGAACAATTTGGCTAATGCCGGAACAAATACCATAGCTCTCGCTGAGATCCCCAGCAAGTATCCCGGGACCCACGGCGCCAAGAGTGCTCTTCTGAGGCTGGCTGCCGAGGCCGCCTCTTCGACCAACTATGCGCTTGCCAGGGATTACTACACCAGAGTTGCCAAGGAATATCCCAATGACGAATATGCCGACGCCGCCTGGCTCTCCGTAGCTCGCTGCTACGTGGGCGAGGGCGAATACGACCAGGCCGTCAACGTTCTCAACGAGAAATTAATGAAGGGTCCCCACGCCCAGAACGCCAAATATCTGCTTTTCAAGATCTATGCCCTGCAGGGCAAGGACGAGGAAGCTCTTGCCGTCGCCGAGGAGCTCGAGGATCTCAAGGATTCTCCGCTTCTTGAGGACGTAGCCGCCTCCATTTGGCGCAAAAACGGGAATTATCCCGAAGAGACCGCCCCCGAGGCGGAACCGGAAGCTGAAAGCTCCAAATAAAAATTTGAAAGACCGATAAATTTTTCCGCAAGGAGACGCATATGAAATCTCAATTGTTGCGCAGCATTTGCCTGACCGGCCTTATCGCGGCCGTCTGCCTTTCCTCAGCCGCCGCTGAAAACGCGGCCCAGACCGCTTCTTCGCTTTTTCAGCAGGGCGTCACGGCTTATGAAACGGGCGACTATTCCGGCGCCCTTAAGCTTTTCCGCAAGATGCAGGAAGATTTCCCACGTTCCCAAAGGGCTGTCAGGGGATGGGAGTACATCGCGCTTTGCGAGAACAAGCTCGGCGATCCGTACGCGGCCTTCGAGGCTTACCAGCAGATCTGGGACAACCACAAAGAATTCTCAAAGATGCAGGTCATCACCCGCAACCAGATGAGGATCGGCAACCATTACATGGAGTACAAGCGCTATTCCGTGGCTGAGAAGATCTTTTCCAAGATCCTTGAGAACGCCCCCTACAGCGAAGCCGCTCCGGCCGCCCAGTATTCTTTGGGCATGGCTCAGTACAACCTGAAGAAATACGGCCCCGCCAGGGAATCTTTCGAGAACGTATGCCAGAATTTCCCGACTTCGCAGCTGGTCGATGATTCCGCTTTCATGCTCGGTATAGTCGATTCCGCGGCTGCCGTAGCTGCCGATTACGACCAGACCTCTACTGACCGCGCCATCGCCAGTTTCCGCAACTACATCAGGGAATTCCCGACGGCGGAACACGTGGGCGACGCTCAGCAGCACATCCGTGCGCTCAGGGACCGCAAGGCCCAGTCCCTTTACGACCAGGCTTATTATTACGACTATTCCGGCCATGCCAAGTCCGCCATCATGCACTACGAGCTGCTCGTCTCCGAGTATCCCGACACTGATTGCGCAGACAAGGCCAAAATGCGCCTGGCCGCCCTGAAGGGCGAACCTGTCCAGGGCATGCCGAAAGACAAGGTGACCTACGTCGATCAGACTCCGGACGCCGGCGCCGTCAGCTCTCAGAAAGAGCAGGACGAAGCGGTCAGATCATTCAAGAGCAACGACAGTGATGCGTTCGGTACTCCGAAAGCAGGGAGCGCTCCCTTTGACGAAACGCGCCCCGTGACCACTTCCAGCACGACGCCCGAGATCACCAATAACGGCAGTGCATTCGACACCGTTGACAACTCCAACTATCCTCTGAAGAAGGACCCTGCGAAGACGGAAGACCAGCGCGTTGAAAGGACGGCTGCCCTCAGCGGCTCCAGCTCGACCATGGCCGCCACCGGCGACGACTGGCGTCAGAACCAGTCCCGCCAGGTCATGAACGAATATCTCCAGGATCCCAACAAGAAGCAGGAATTGACTTCCTTCATGAAAAACGAGTACGAGAAGGAAGCCGAAGCTCAGCAGGCCAGCGACGCGCTGCTGAAACTTTATCAGCAGAGCAACCCTGACGCGGTTCCTCCTCCCGTTAGCAAAGTTTCAGCCGCCAGCTATGTCAAGGAGCAGGTCAAGAGAGAGGAGAAGCCTCTGAGCGAGACTGTGGTCACCGAGATCAGGCAGGAAGAATTCGAGACCAAGCCGGTCCAGAAGATAGAGAACGTCTGGGCGCCCGTGCCCGGCACGGAAGTGAAGACGCAGCCCCAAACCGTAGAAGTCAAGACGGTGGCTGTTGTCGAACAGCCCAAGACGCAGGAACCGACTTTTACCGCTCCTGCTCCGGAAGCTCCGAAGCCTTCCATGACGCAGCCTACGAGCCGCATCCAGTCTTCCAATTGGCAGACGCTCTCCAAGGCCGAGAATTTCGATGAAGTCGTGACCAGCGATCCTCCCAAATACAGCACGGTCTCCTCTTCCGAATTGGCCGGCTACAATGCCAGCAGTTCCGTCGTGGTCTCGGAACCTCCCAAAGCTAATTACAGCACAAACGGATCCGCTCCGGTCTTCAAAGATGTCTCCGGCAATGTTTCCGGAACGACGACCGTTATAGAGACCAAACCTGTCGTTTCTACGCCCGCTCCCACTCAGCCGTCTTTTTCAGCTCCGACTACTGCGTCCGCTCCTTCCTTCAAGGTCGAAACGAGTGCTCCCGTCAGCGAGCCCACGGTTAAAGTGACCGCGTCTGTGAGCAAGCCTAGTTTTGAAGTTGTGACGCCCGAGCAGACTGCTCCCAAGCTTTCCACTGCTGAAGTTACGGCGGAAGTGAAAGATAACCCTGCCGATGAACTGGTGAACAGCATAATTCCCCAGAGCACCGAACCTAAGGAACAGCCCCTTACGATAAACGTCACCACCAACAGCGGCCTCCGCGTGACCAGGGAAGTGACGAAGCCGGCTTTCGACGAAGAGAAGCCCGTTGCTGAAGAGAAGCCTGTCAAGGAAACGACCGGCGTCACCATAACCGACGAAGAGCTTGTTTCCGTCCTGCCCAAAGGCCTGACGGAAGACAAAGACCCCAACAAGGACGCCATCGTCAAGGCTCCCGAAGGCACGGTGATCCGCACTATGCCGGAGGCCGGCCGTGTCTCCACCGCTATCAGCCAGGAGCAGTATCAGAGAGTGGTGGAAGACAAGAACGTGAAAGACTATTCCAGCGAGACAACGCTCATAAATTCTTATAAGAAGGCCTACACTCTGGTGCAGAAAGCGGAAGCTTACCAGAATCAAAACGATACAGTCAACGCCCGCTTCTATTACGGTCAGGCCCTGGACGCTTTCACGGCCCTGAAAGCGCAGGCTCCGGCTAACTGGCGCCATATGGACGTTCTCGACACCCGTATTCAGAAGTGCCGCGAGGAGCTTCACCGCATCGACTAAAGGTGACAAACATGAAATCATTACCCTTAATTGCCGCCCTACTCGTTCTCGTTCTTGCGACTGGTTGCGAGAGAGATCACTCCGCTGACACGCCGATCAGTATCTTGGGCTATACGCTCGGTTCCCCGCAGCGTGCGGACAATATCAAGAAGCTGCACATTCCGCGCATCTCTTACATTCCTGACAAAGTCAAGGAGCCGCATCTTCAGATGGAGGTCACGAACCAGATAATCAGCGAGTTCACGAAAGAGCAGACCTACGAAGTGGTGCCCACTGCGGAAGAAGCTGACGGTGAACTGAGAGTTCAGCTCATCGATTTGAAGTTCAGGCCGACGCAGTTCGTGGACAAGACCCAGAACGCCAACGCAGCCGGCGTGGCCACGGCTTTCCGCGCGGTCGTTTTCGCCAATATCGCCATGTACGAATATCAGGACGGTGAGCCAGTGGTCGTCTGGACCAGAAACAATGTGAGAGGCAAATACGATTTGCTTACTACCGACGACATTTCCCTTACGCGACACCAGGCGATCCTCTTGGCTTGCTCCGACCTTGCCCAGCACATCTGCGAACAGGCGGTGGAACGCTGGTAAAACTTGCAAACAATTAACAAAACAAAATAAACAAAATAAAATAAGGAGACAAATATGTCTAAAGAATGCGATATCTGCGGCAAGAAGCCCTCTGTCGGCAAAAAGATCATCCGTCACGGTATTCCGAAAAAGAAAGGCGGCATCGGTCTGCACAC
>JAFYIM010000097.1 GCA_017538635.1 bacterium | reverse complement strand
AGCGGGCTTTGCCAAGCATCGCAAGCGCCCCTCGTAATCGCTCAAAAGCCGCATAAACAATGAAATTTGTCTAAATCGTTGCTTTTTTTGGGCTTTTTGATAAAATATTGTGCTGGATTTAATTGAACCACCTTGTGTTTCCATAATCAAAACGGCAAATTCGAGGGACAACCTAAAACCATATTACCTTACAGGAGAGAAAAAATGAAAAAAGCGATTCTATTTAGCATTGTCGCGCTTCTTAGCGTGACGGCGCTCTGCGACGAAGCCTGGTCTCAGGCCGGCAGCTTCGACGGAAGCGAACTCACACAAGCTTCTTTTCTTTTACGTCCGACCGATTCTCTGTATTACAGCAGCGCTTTGGCGGACGGGACTCCCGCTTCCTTAACTATCGGCGCGGTCGATCAGTCGGATTCAACCAAGACTGCCACGATCTTTTCCGACAACAGCGGAACCGCGGTGGAAGGCTCCGCGACATGGAACTACACCGCTACCGATCTGCCGAAGAACGACACCTACACCATAACGGAAACGGTCGTCAGTTCGTATGAAACCAAATCGCTTTCACGCTCTGTTACGATCCTGCCTGAACCGGCAATTTTGGCTTTGCTAGTCATTGCCGGCGCGCTCTTCCTTCGCAAGCGCGTTAAAGCCCTCGTTGCAATTTTAGCGCTTGTGTCCGCTTTTGCCACCGGCGCCAAAGCCGACGTTGTAAGCGGAGTCACTTTCCAGCAAATGCTGCCGTTCACCAGAGACGTAGCGATAACCTATACTATTACCCCGGCCGCGAACACGATCTATGATGTCAAGTTCTACGGCTCTACGGACGACGGCGCGACTGTATTCAATCTTCAGGACAGGGGAGCGCTTCATTTGTCAGTTGCCAACCTTAACGAGACCTTCTGCAGCGCTGGAACGCACAAAGCCGTCTGGACGCCGGATGCAACTTTTTCTTCCACCAAAGTCGACAATTTCAAAGTCAAAGTTGAAGCGACGGAGATCTCCAGCGCAAGAAATTACCTGGTCATAGACCTTTCGGGTGGGACAGGAGCCTCAAGTTATCCTGTAAGCTATCTTGGCGACGTGCCAGCTGGCGGCTGGAGTGACGACTACAAGACCACTAAAATGGTCATGCGTCTGATTCCCGCTGGAACGTATATTATGGGAAGCCCTGCAGGCGAAGAGGGAAGATATGCCGGCGATGACAGAGAAGCTCAGCGCAAAGTGACGTTGACGAAGCCGTTCTATGCCGGCGTTTTCGAGGCGACCCAGAAACAGTATGAATTGGTCACTGGTTCGACCCCTTCTAAGCATCAAGGAAATGCCAGGCCGGTGGAAAGAGTTTCATACAAGTTGCTCCGCGGAACGGATAAAGGCACTGCCTGGCCTGCTAACAACGAAGTTGACGAAGATTCGTTCTTTGGCATTCTCCGCGCCAAAACCGGTTTAAGCTTTGACCTTCCCACGGAAGCGCAGTGGGAGTTCGCCTGCAGGGCGGGAACGACCACAGCTTTGAACAGCGGAAAGAATCTAACCAGCACAACCGACGATGCGAACATGAAGGAAGTCGGCCGCTATGGTTTCAATAAAGAGGATGGGAAAGGCGGATACAGCGAGCACACTACCGTCGGCTCTTATCTTCCCAATGCCTGGGGATTGTACGACATGCACGCGAATGTTTCGGAATGGTGTTTGGATTGGTATGATTTGTACGATGGAAATGCAGTCGATCCGAAAGGCGCAGATGGAGCTAGCCGTATGCAACGTGGCGGGAGCTGGACAACTTCAATGGCCAGCCTCTGCCGCTCTGCTAGACGCGGCTACGACAACCCCAATAGCTACGGCGACGATGGCAACGGCTTTCGTGTGTTCCTGGTTCAATAAAAAAAAGCTCTT
>JAFYIM010000096.1 GCA_017538635.1 bacterium | reverse complement strand
GATCGAAGTGATCGCCGCCTTGAACAAATAACTCACGATCATTCCCATGAAGGCTCCCCGATACGAGTTCACCCCCTTCGGATATCTTGACAATCCCTTTCACACCGCGCATCTGCACATTTCCGGCATTGTCAGATCCGTTCCGCCATTGGGCTTCGGCTTTTGGAAGCGCTCGCTTCCCTGGACCTACGCCAGCAGCGTCTGCCCAAGTTTCAACAACTATCTTTCTTTTCTCAGGCTTTCCCTCATAACGGAAAAAGTCAGGATCTCAAGTATGGAGGAGGCCAAAAAAGAGAAAGTCTGCTCCAGGATCCACAGCAAGAATCTTATGAGCTACGACTGGGAGGGCCACGGCTTAAGTTTCAGCGTCACTTACCTTCTGGCTGACGAAGAGACCATCGCCTGCGATTATGAGATCAGAAACGATCTCTACGAAGCGCAGAAAGTGACGCTTAGAGTTTCCAACCTTTACGGCTTCATAGAGAAGCCTTGGTGGGGCAGTTCGGGCGTTGTCAGCCGCTACAATTCGGAGAAAAAAGCCTGGATAAACAAGATCTGGGAAGGCGGAGCCGTTTTCATAATGGGCGCCGACGACGCGCCCTTGAGAACAGGGCTCAAATTTTACAAAGAGGACGACGATCCCTCGCAGTGGATCGGCGACGAACTAAACGACGCCGATTACGGGACGAAAGGATTCGAGGACTGCGCAGGCGCGGAATCATATTCAGACTACAGCTTCACCCTGGACGGCAAAAGCAGCCGCACCGGCCATTTCTATCTCGTCAGGGAAAGGAACGAAGCTTACGCCTGGCGCAAGTTCTGCAAAATAAAGCTCGACTACGACTCCATCAAGCAGAAAAAGATCAGCGAGGACGAGAAATTCTATTCCGGAACGCCCGTATTGGAAGGCGACTGGAGCGACGCGTGGAAACAGGGCTGGGTGCAGGACTTCGAAACGCTGAGGATGACCGTCAGGCCGCCAGTGGGCATCTACACTACTCCCTGGGACGCCATGCAGATCTTTTCTCCGCGCTGCGTTCTGGGCGAAACGCACCTCGACATGATGTGCTTTTCCTACGCCGATCCCGAGACGGCCAAAGAGGTCATCTACGGCTGCTTCAAGGACGCGCCGATGCCGAACGTCCCCTGCTCCAGAGAAGACGGCAGCATGAACATGATAGGCGCCGGCGGAAGCGAATGCGGCACGAGCCCTGTCTGGGGACTCCCTTTCTACGTCATCCGCTCAATATATTTCCGCGAGCACGACAGGACATGGCTCAGGAAGCTCTACCCCTATCTGAGGGCCTTCATCAGCTGGTGGCTTGAGAACAGGACGGACGCCGAAGGCTGGTTCCACTGCAACAACTCCTGGGAATCCGGCCAGGACGGCAGCAAGCGCTTCACCTTCGACGGCTGCAGCGAAGCCGACGTCGTCGATTTCGTAAGGACCGTGGACGTCGAGGCCGTCATGGCGCACGCCATGGAAACGATGGCGATCTTCGCAAGGCAATTGGGTTTGGAGAATGACATTCCCTACTGGCAAGACTTGGCCAAAGAACGCATCAAACGCACCAGGGAGATGTTCTACGAGGGCTGGTTCAGGGATTACGACGCCCGCAGCAACAAGCCGATTGTTTTGAAGGATTACTACGACGTCATGATGCTTCTGCCCATAACCGTCGGCGTCGCGCTGCCCGAGCAGATCGATAAGATGCGGGACTCCTTCAAGTATTTCATTGAGAATCCGAAGCTGATGTTGGAGTGGCCCTCCTTCCAGTTCCCATTCACAGAGGCCGCCAGACGCGCCAAGCAGAACGTCATGGTCAGCGACCTTTTGCTTTCGACCGGCGACCGAGTTTACGCCCGCGAAACAAGCAGGGATGTCAGGCCTTTGGCCAGCCGCCACAAAACGACCTTCCCAAACTGCTTCCGCTACAAGATGCCCGGCCAGGCTTCGGAGTTCTGGCCTCTCGTACCTGATCCCGTATGGGAATGCGGCGCCGAGCACTACGGCTGGGGTGCGACGCTCCCCACCATGGTCATAAGGAACATCTTCGGCATAAGGGAACTTGAGACGGACTATCCTTCCATCGAAGTAAGCCCGACGGTTCCCTCAAGCTGGAAAATCGGTGAAAACTACGGACTCAGTAATTTGCACATCGGGCCTTTTGCTTTCGACATCAGCCTTGCGCCTGAAGACAAAGGCCTCAAAGTCTCCATCGACTTTACAACACCAGAAATCAAACATGTTGAGAAAACGCTCAAGAAAGACGAAAAACTAACGTTCTGAAGACATGATAAAAGCCGTAAAATACCTGATCTTCCCTCTCATTCTGGCAGCAATACTTCTGGCCTACTACCCCAGTATCGATTCTTCCTACCACCTGGACGATTACGATGTCTTATTGGGAAACAATCTGGTCGACACCCAGATATTTCCACTCGTTAAGCATTATCCCACCCGCTGGCTGGTGTTTTTGTCATACTGGCTGAACCTGAGGCCTGCCGTTACGGATCTCACCGGCAAAATATTCACGCCGGAAAGCGCCCAGCTCGTTTCGCTCCATCTCTTCAATCTCTTGCTGCACGCCTTGAACTCCTGGCTTGTCTATCTCATCAGCGTTCCTCTGCTTCTGCCCCTGAGATTCCGGGACAAATTGGACAAAGCCTCGCTCGGCGCCCATCTCGGCGCTGCGCTTGTCGCCTTCTTCTTCGCCCTGATGCCGCTGCAGACCATGTCCGTCATTTACATAGGGCAGCGCTTCACGCTCTTTTCGGCCTTCTTCTACTTTCTGACACTCTTCATAATCAGCAGAGCGTATTTCGCACATTGGCGCAAGGCGGTTGCCATTCCGCTGGCCATACTCTCCTTTATCGCAGGACTTTCTTGCAAGGAGACCGTCGTCACCACGCCGGTCGCCTGCATAGTTCTGCTTTGGCTCTTTGAAGCCAGCCCGGAGCTGAAATATCTGAAGAGACATCAGAAAAAATATCTTGAGTTGGAGCTTTTGGGAGTTGTTTTCCTTTTCGTTGTCCTGCCGGCCCTGGTCTTCTGTCACTTGAACAAATGGAATGTTGAACTGATCATAGGCTCCCTCCAGAGCGTGGGCGGCCTTGGAAATCTTGACATCAACGTGGAAGGTATGAGCAGGATGACGTATTTTCTGACCCAGCCGTTCGTCATTCTCTTCTATGTGGCGTTATTCTTTATCCCGTCTCTGCTTTGCATAGATCACGACATTCCCCTCTGCACGAGTTTCCTTAGCTGGCAATGGCTTGTCCCAACCTTTATTCTCGTGTTTTGCTGTATAGTTTTTTTCAAGGTCCGCCATAAATATCCTTTGTCAAGCTGGGGCTTTTTCTTCTTTGTTTTGACTTTGCTTCCCCAAAGCTCGCTCATACCTACGCTTGACCTTTCTTTTGAACACAGGATGTATCTTTCCGTAGCCGGCTTGATATGGCTCATCGCCGGACTGATTCAGATCCTGTCTGAGTTCCTTCCAAAAGCTTTTACAATTGCCCTGAGAATATGTCTTCCGGCAATTCTTCTCCTTTACTCTACGGCCACCTTTCAGCGCAGCAAAATTTGGCAAGACGAACTCACCCTCTGGGGCGACGCAATGATGAAGGCGGGAAACAAGCAGAGGGTCGTTATCAACTACGCCTCGGCTTACATGAGTGAAACGGGCGACCACGACTATGTCATCAATCTTTTGTTGGAAAAAATGCCCGCATGGCATGCAGTCCATCCTAGAGCCTTCGCTCTTCTTGGCAGCGCCTATCAGCTGGCGGGCGACTTGGATCTCGCCACAAAGAATTATCTTTTCGCCATTGACTGCGATGAGAATAATCCTCTGTTCCGCTACAATATCGCGATCCTTTATCTGAGTCAAAACGATCCTCAATCAGCGCTTTCGCAACTCGATCGCTCGATTGCTCTCAACTCATCCTACGCCGACAGCTATTATTTGAGAGGCGTGGTAAACCGCTGCCTCAGCCGCGATGCGCAGGCGGAGTCAGACTTTGAAAAATATCTTCAGCTCGCTCCCCATGGCGAAAACGCTGAGGACGCAGCCAAACAACTCGAAGATTTAAACAATAAACGTTAAGGAGTTCAAGATGAAAAAACTTATCCCCCTATTTTTCCTTTTTCCTCTCTTCGTCCTCGGCGAAGAAGCTGCTCCTAAGATCGAATTCACGGAAGTTTCCGTTGCTCCGGAATACCTTTCCCAAAAGGCCGATTCAGACGCCATAGACGTCGGCGTGGTTGAGATCGTCGAAGTAAATGAAGAGCCGGCTCTGGGAGACGAGTACGAGGAGGAAGAGGAGGAGAACGACGCTTTCTCCAACACCTATCTGGCCGGGCCGGCCGAAATACTGGCATCCGCCGCCGTTCCGCTGGCCTTCACCGGCATCGGAGCCGGATGCGGCATCCTTCCGGCAATGGAAAATTACGGCGGCCTGGCGATCACGCCTCTGACCGTCACAATCGGCACGGGTGTCGGCGCCGTCTGCGGCGCTCTCTTCGCCCCCTACCTTGCCTTGCGTGGCGTCTTTGACACTTTCACTCTCGGCGCTTTCGTCGACGAGGATTACGACATAACCGATTCCACGGACATCGTCGAGGACAAAGTGGACGTCGTAAACGACATCGTCCTTCTCAACAATCCTTTCGAGGATGAAGAGGAAGATCCGGATACGACCGTTGAAGAAGAGGAAGAAGAACCCGAGCCCGAAACCGAAACCGAAGAAGAATAATGTCTGAAAGCAACAACTATCAGGTCCTTGCCAGACGCTGGAGGCCGCAGCGCTTCTCCGAAGTCGTGGGCCAGGATCATATCGTCACCACGCTTCAGAATGCCATAATTCAGAAACGCGTCGGTCAAGGGTACCTTTTCATCGGCACCCGCGGGACCGGCAAGACGACGATCGCTCGCATTTTGGCCAAAGCTCTGAACTGTCAGTCAAGCAACGAGCCTGTTGCGGAGCCCTGCTGCGAATGCGCCAGCTGCCAGGCCATAAAAGACGGAAGCTCGCTTGACGTCATCGAGATCGACGGCGCCTCTAACCGCACGATAGACAACATCAGGCAGATCAGGGACACCGTTTCAATAGCGCCGGTATCCAGCCGCTACAAGATCTACATCATCGACGAGGTCCACATGCTGACCAAGGAGGCTTTCAACGCGCTTTTGAAAACGCTCGAAGAGCCGCCGGCGCACGTGAAGTTCTTCTTCGCCACGACCGACCCCCAGAAGATACCGCCCACCATTCTTTCCCGCGTGCAGAAATTCGAGCTGCACCGCATGGACTGGAACACCTTGAACTCCTACCTTTCCATGATGGCGGAAAAGGAGGGCCTGAAAGCGACGCCTTCCGCCATAGCGGCGGTCGCCAGAGCCGGCAACGGCAGCATGCGCGACGCGCTATCGGTCTTCGACCAGGTATTGGCCTGGGGCGGCGAAAACGTTACCGAAAAGGACGTGGCCGCGCTCTTGGGACTCACCAACCGTGAGATCATTCTCGAACTTTCCAACGCCATCGTCAAATCTGACTACGAAAGCGCCTTGAAGTGCGTCGGCAAAGTAATGGAGGGCGGACGCGACGCCGAGCAGTTCATTTTGAGCCTCGTTCAGTTCTTCCGCAACCTGGCGGTTCTGAAAGTAACGAGAGAACCGGGCAGTCTCCTTGAGGAAAGCCCAGAGTATATGGCTGAGCTCAAGAAAGCCTCTGAAGGCTACACCATAAGCCAGATCACCGCGGCTATAGACGAGCTTATGCAAATACTGCCGAAGCTTTCTGCGACCGAAGCCAAGCAGACCATACTGGAGCTGGCAGTCCTTAAGTTCATCCACATAAGGTCCAGGATCAGCGCCGATCTTATCTTCGCAAAATTGGAAGAACTTGAGAAAGGCTCAGTAACTTTGGAAAAAGAAAAACAGACAAAAGAACCCCAAAAACAGGAAACTCCGGAGGGCGACGTGGCTTTGGCCAGGCAGCTTTTCCCCGGCAGCCGTTTGGATAAAAATCAATAATCATTAAGGAAGTCAAATGAAAAGAACACATTCCTGCAACGCCCTGAGGGGCGCCGACCAGGGAAAGGATGTTACGCTTTGCGGCTGGGTAAGACGCCGCAGAGCCTTGGGAAACCTTATATTCGTGGATCTCAGGGACAGGGAGGGCATAACGCAGATCGTCTTCGATCCGGCCGCCGCTCCCGAAGCCTATGAAGTCGCCAAGGACATCAGGGGCGAATACGTCATCTGCGTCAACGGCAAGGTCCGTTCTCGCGGCGACCAAGTCAACAAGGATCTGCCGACCGGCGAAATAGAGGTCCTCGCCTCCAGTATCAAAGTCTTCAACACCGCCGAGACTCCGCCTTTTCATTTGGAAAACGAAGACCCCACCGACGACCTGAGACTGCGCTACCGCTATCTCGACCTCAGGAGAGCGCATCTGCAGAAGGCCCTCGGCTTGCGCCACAAAGTTGCCCTGGCCGTAAGGAACTGCCTTGACTCGCTGGGATTCTGGGAGATCGAAACGCCCGTCCTGTCAAAATCCACTCCGGAAGGCGCCAGGGACTATCTTGTGCCCTCGAGAGTACACCACGGCAAATTCTACGCCCTGCCGCAGAGCCCGCAGCTTCTTAAGCAGCTTCTGATGGTGGCCGGCATGGACAAATATTTCCAGATCACCCGCTGCTTCAGGGACGAGGATCTTAGAGCAGAGCGTCAGCCGGAAT
>JAFYIM010000095.1 GCA_017538635.1 bacterium | reverse complement strand
TTGGTGGAAGGCGAAAACACTATTTTGGTGACTGTCGGTTCGGAGAGCAAGAGAATAAAGCTGACTTATCGGCCGGCGGATACGGAGTATCTTACTTACGTGTATATCATGGTGGACAAGAACGCCGACACGCACTACGTCTCCAATCTTCCGGAATCCGAGGACCCGCAGTTTTCTGATCCCGACCTCTGGAAGAAGAAACTGAACACCTCCGTTCTTATCAACCAGAGCTATACCGCCGATAGCGCCTACAGGCTGGGCTACGGGCACAGGACCTTCAACCTCGCCATGGAAGGCAACAACGTGCATATCCAGGTAGTCACCAGCCAGTACACCAGGGCGGAACTTATAGAGCGCTGCACGGTGGACGGGGAGTTCGACGGCGGACTGATCTACGATCACTTCGTTGATCTGCTGGGCTCTGACAGGGGCGGCGGCAAACGCAAGATCATCGGCATAGCTAACACCGACATGATGGTGAACGGCAAAGTGATTGGCAGCGCGGCACTGGGCGGAGGTCTTCTCGGCATGTTCGGTTCGACCGGTCTTTACTGCTGGCCCGACAGTCTGCAGAACGTTGTTGCGGCTTTCAGCGACACTTATCCAACCAAGCCGTCCATGGACGATTCGGAAGGCAGAAAGGTCAGCTTCGGCCAGGCCGCCACGACCTTGGGCGCCTGGCTGCACGAGGCGGGCCACGGCTTCGGTTTGCCGCACATCGAAGGCAACATGTACTACGGCGTCATGGCCCGCGCTTACGCTGTCATGAACCGCAACTACACGGTGGTGGAGCCTCCCAACGCCAACCGCTCCACGCCATATTATTTCAACGCCAATGAGGAGTCCTCCTGGAGCATCAACGAGATGCACCGCCTTTTGACTTCGCCCTTCTTCAGGGAGCAGAAAGGGGAGTTGCCTCCCAATGATATCAAGCTGAAGATGATCAACACCAAGCAGCTTAAGATCTCCTCGGAAAACGGCATCGCCTGGTACGGTTTCTGGCCCAACTGGCAGGACTGGATCCTGACGGACTGGTGCTTCCCGCAGAATCTTGACGGCAGCGTCAAAGAGATCATCCTGAACGTGGACGACATCATGAATATCTGCGGCAAGAGCAAGACTTCATATGCCAGCGTGGATGTCTTCGACATTTACGGCAACGAAAGAAGCATCACCGTTCGCCCGGTGCAAGACCTCGTCAAGGAGAAATACTGCGGCTTTGAGGCCGAGGAGGGCTACCATCTCGGCGACGCCGACGGGCAGATGGGAATGTATTCCATGGGCGGCGACGGCGAGATCAGAGAGGAGAACGGGAACTACTACATGCACTCTTACGACGGCTACTGGAACGGAATGTTTTTCCCGGTCTGGGTCGGTGACGAAGATAACAACGAGCATTACATCGACGTCTCTGTGCGCGTCCGTCCCGGCTTCGGCGGACTCTATCTGACCAACTCCAGTTTCGACGAGAACATGTTCTACATCCACACCGACAGGGACGGTACCGTCAGCATCAGTTATTCCGGCGGATACTATTCCTGGGGTAAAATTGAAAGCGGCTGGCAGACCTGGGCCTGGCGCATCGACGTGAAGCATAAAGTTCTGGTCTGGATGTCCGTCAACGGAGACATAAAGGACCTGGGCGTGCCGATCAGATCTTCTTATCCTCTGCTGCAGAGCCTCGTGCTCAGAGACTCTACCAGCGGCGGCTCGGACTTCGACGACATCAGAGTCAGCGTTAATTACGACATACCGAGATGGACGGCCTCGATGACGCCCTTCAAGAAGGGAAAATACAGCAGCAATCTCACTCTTAAAAACGAATTCGGCTGCGATGGGCTTCCCTTCAGCGTCGGGATCTCGGAAGGCGACTTCAGCCTCTCCAGCAACAAGGGCGTCCTGAATGACATTGCGAAGGTGACCGTGACATACAACGGCGACATAAACGAGAAAAAATACGCCACAGGCGTTCTCTGGGTCAGGCTGAACGGCGAGGAAAAATACCTGCGCTTCGGCTGCCCCTGCGGCAGCAAGAAGGAAGGGTGGGTGCTTTACGAATTCGGCAGCGACGAGCCGACCGGACCG
>JAFYIM010000094.1 GCA_017538635.1 bacterium | reverse complement strand
TTAGACAATCTGTCCAGAGGTTTTCGCGATGCGGTGGTGACCCCTTATTTTTACGAAGGCGATATCGGCGACAGAGAGATCCTGGAAAAGATCTTCAACGAGCATAAGATCGAAGCCGTAATGCACTTTTCCGCCTTTGCGGCCGTCGGCGAATCCGTCGAACACCCCGACATGTATTACAAGAACAACGTGGCCCAGACGCTGACTTTGGTCACGGCCTGCAAGGATTTCGGCATCAACAATTTCATCTTCTCTTCGACCTGCGCCACCTACGGCGACGTCAAGAAAGTGCCAATAAGCGAAGACACGCCGATCGCTCCTCTTAATCCTTACGGCTGGTCCAAGCGCATGGTCGAACTCATACTTGACGATTTCAGCAAGGCTTACGGAATGCACTACTGCATCTTCCGCTACTTCAACGCCGCCGGCGCCGATCCGGAAGGACAGCTGAGGGAACGTCATGATCCCGAAACGCACCTCATTCCTCTGGTATTGCAAGTTGCCAAGGGAAAACGCCAGAACATAAAAGTTTTCGGCACGGACTATCCGACGCCTGACGGCACCTGCATCAGGGACTACATCCATGTGGACGATCTTTCCGACGCGCACATCCTGGGCCTTGAGTACCTTAAGAGAGAAAAGAAGAACGGCATCTTCAACCTTGGAAGTGAAAACGGTTTCTCCGTCCGCGAGGTCATCGACGTCTGCCGCAAGGTGACTGGCAAGGAGATCCCGGAAGTCATGGTGGAACGCCGTCCGGGCGACGCGCCGAAACTGGTCGCCGACTCCACGAAGGCCAAGACCATACTCGGCTGGCAGCCCAAGGAGAGCGAACTCGAATACATTGTTGAGACCGCTTGGAAAAGCATGAAATGATCAATTGGTGAAATTATGAAAAAAATTATTCTGCTTCTGGCCGTTTTTGCTTTTGCATTGACTTCCGTCTCTTTTGCGGAAGAGAGCAATACGGTCGCGAAAGTGTCCGTCGATATGCCGGCTATAACCCAGGCGATCCACCGCATAACGCTTGACAACTGGACGCCGAAGAAATTCGAACAGATCTCGACCGCCGTCGCCCAGAACCCGCCGTACGCTTACTATGTGCTGGCTCTGACGCAGTGGATGGTGAACAACTACGATCCGGCTAAGATCAAGGAGGAATCCTGGTGTTCGATGGTCGGACTTCAGCGCTGGTACACGTTCCTTCACGCACACAGAAGGGAGCTTTCTAACCTTGACCAGAAGTTCCTCAACTACATCATGTCGAACAGGGATTTCACGGAGAACTTCTTCGAAGCCTATTCCTCCAAGGACAATCTGGAAAACGTCATGCGTATCCTGCAGGAGTACTACCTCAAGCGCACAGATACCTTCCCGAAGTACAACAAGCTGGCCATCGGATTAGCTATCGTTTGGGACCAGCCGCTTTCCGCCAAGCCACACGGACAGGTTCCGGACGGCGCGGTCGTTCCCAACAGCGACACGGATTTGGAGCGTTATGATTTCTGGGTGCAGTCCAACGAGAAGGGTTTCGTCGAGTGCAACTTCACCAAGACCGATCCCGGCATCATCAAGTTCATTATCAACGCCAACGCGCCGATCTCCGAACTGGCTTGGGCTCAGCAGCACACGCATTACACGAGAAGCAGGCTCGGCAACGCCTACGGCTCCATCCATTACGTCTATGAGCGCGTGGAGAAGGGCCAGTACAGCTGGCCGCATGAGATCTACTCCCTTAAAGAGATCAAGAAAAGAGGCGGCATCTGCTGCGACCAGGCTTACTATTCCTCGACGGTCGGCAAAGCCGGCGGCGTTCCCACGCTTTATTTCGGCGGTTCCGGCCGCGTCGGCTGGCACGCCTGGCTCGGCTACCTTAAGGACAACGATACCTGGGATCTGGAATGCGGCCGCTATTCCTCGCAGAACTACGTGGTCGGCCACGCCACCGATCCGCAGACCGGCGAGAATATGACGGACCACCAGCTCCTGCTCCTGACCGACGACGTTTACACCAAGGACGACTACAAGCAGGCCAACCGCATGGTCTATATGTCGCACGTCTTTTCCTTTACCAAATACCCGGAAAGAGCTCTGGAGATAATCGA
>JAFYIM010000093.1 GCA_017538635.1 bacterium | reverse complement strand
GGCGGGAAGCTTAATATCCAAGTCAACTCCGATTACGATTTCCCAATTGAGGGCTGCGTATTTTCCGTTTATGCCTCGGGCGGAGACACGCCTGTCTGCTTTTTGCGCACAGACGGTGACGGCAAGGCCACAAGCAAAAAGCTGCCGAACGGCAGTTACGTCGTATACAACGCCCTAATGACCATGGGACACAACAACCTCGGCTACTCCAGCTTCACCATCGACGACGGCGACGTTTACTATCACCTCATAGCGAAATCCGCTACAGATGTCATCTGGGCTGACAGGCCGAATTCCAGTGTGGTCAAGGTATCCATTTCCGGAACGTTGTCGAAGGAGGTGCTGGCATACGTTAAAGCTTTCCCCCATGTCGCCATCATTGATCATTTAGTCCAAGGAGGATATTTCACTAGTGCCTACCCTCTTGTTTGCGCCAAAAACGGGAAAAGTGCCAGCGTCAGCAAATACTTTAAGAAAGAGTACGGCTCAAAAGCGAAGCTTCTGTCCTTGGGAATGTTAAGCTTTTCCTTTTCTGCCGAAGACTGCCAGGAAATGTTTGCCTTCGGTTTTTATATCGACAACGAGCTGTGGCAATACAGGCCGGATGATTTCAAGGCCAGCTGCAGCGGCAAGATCGCGATCGTGGATTGGGACACCAACTACAAGCTGGGAACCAACGGAATGTTCTGGCTCGAGACCTTCTGGCAATCGCAGAATTTTCTCTTCGGCGGACAATCCATAGAGCTTAACGACAAGTGGAGAGGTACGGGGTCCGGCATCTGGGACGGGATAGAAAGCAAGGTCGCCGTCAGCGTCAACAAAAAGACCGGCAAGTTCAAGATCGCCATCACCTCTTGGGACGCGGTGGGAGTCTGCGTTAGATACGGCACCATGCCGAGTGAATAAATAACGGTCAGACGCCGCGGTGCTTCCCGAACTTTATCTTTGAGGAAAGGAAAGACATGATGATGATGCCGCCGGCTATGGCGGCGGCGACCTTCAGGGCCATGAAGCCTGTTTCGGCGGCCGGATGGAGCTTGTCTTTCACCATGAAATAAGCCGTCCAAAAAATGTCTCCTCCGGGGACCAGCGGGATCAGTCCGCAGGTCAGGAAAACAGTAGCCGGAGTTTTCCTTAAATGCGCCAGCGCCCAGCTGACTATTGCGACCGTCACGGCTCCGCAGAAAGCAGCTTCCGCTGTGGGCAGGAAATTTCCAGCCAGAAGGTAAGCGCCCCAGCCAAGCATGCCGGTCAGGCCGCAGTCAAGGTAATTTTTTCTGGGAGTGCCGAATTGCACGGAGAATGCCGTCGTACAGACAAAGGCTGCCAGTAGCGTCCAGTACCACTTGTTCGCTATGCGCTCCGCGTAAGGGGAGCCGGAAAAGGCCACGTTCTTCAAGACCAGAGCGTCGAAAGACAAAGCCAAGGAGATGCCGATGGCAATACAAACTATAGTGAAGAAAGCGTCGAATAACCTGGTGGCGCCTGAGATGTAATCCTCGTTGC
>JAFYIM010000092.1 GCA_017538635.1 bacterium | reverse complement strand
TTTTTTATTCAGCCGATCGCTAGATACTTACGGAAGGATCAAAACCAGGCGACAGCCTATATAAGGCAGAGCGTAGCCGCTGAGATTGGGAGTAACCCCGCTGCGGTAAGCTTGTCTGTATTGTTTTGTGGGAAAACTATTCATATAAACGTTTCCGCCGCGTCTGATCCTGTTTGATCCGGTAGCCGGCCCGACCGGGTCGGTGGTGTAGGAAGTAATGTCCGCGGCCTGCCAATCCAGACACATTTCCGAAACATTCCCGTGCATATCGTAAAGGCCGAGGCCGTTGGGTTCCAGAAGCCCGACTTCACGAGTCGTCTGAACACTGTTAGTAATGGCGTTATGAGTATTCCAGCCCACTTTGTCAAGGTTGTTATCCACATAATTGCTAACCCGATCGTAAGGCAGTCCGTTGTTCCAGACGTTGTCGCCCCAGAAATCGTATGTGCCGTCTTCTTTTTCGATCGCTCTGCAGGCGTATTCCCACTGGGCTTCCGTCGGCAGGTCGAAGAGATACTTGTTGTCGAAATGCGCTCTGATCTTGCCGATCAGGCTGGTGGCATCGACGCGGTGGTCGGTGTAAGTCGGCCAGGTGGCTCCGTCTCCGGTGCCGCGCAGCTTGTTGTAATTGGTACTATCGACGGGCAAACAATCGCCGCCGACAAATATATAACCTTCGCCGCTGTGGTAAGAGGGATTTTCGCCGGTCAAAAGCAGACACTGCGCCTGCGTCAGTTCGAAAACGCCGATCATGAAAGGCTTCGTAATGGTCACTTCATGCTGAGTTTCGTTGGCGTTTCTGCCAACTTCACCCGTGCCCGACCCCATAGTGAAAGTTCCGGGCTTAACGTTCTTGAACCAGAGCTCAGTCCTCTTGCTGGAAGCGCCTGGAGCAACGCTCGGGCCGGTTTTGGAGATCACCATCTTGCCGGTGGCCAGATCCATCTTCATAAAGAAAGACTCTTCGGTGATATCCTCAGCGACGACGCCGATCTTCGCCTTGCATCCGGAAAGGTTGGGCATATCCTGATAAGCGTCCCACACGGCCTTTTTCAAACCTGGCGTAAGAACCGCTTCGCCGCCAGCGCCGTCGCCTTCAATGGCAGTGAGAGCAATCGGTTCGCCGCCGTCGATGGAGACGTAATATTCAACAGAATAGATCCTCGTCTCGTCCGTATCGGGTTCCGGGATCGTAAATGTTATGTCAACTTTGCCGTTCCAGGGCCAGCGCTGATAAGCCGTAACATTGACAGCCTCGGCAAAAACAAAGGAGGCCGTCAAAACTGCCAGAACAGTCAGCAATAAAGATTTCATATTATCTCCTCCTCCAGACTAAGCTAAAAGCCAAAACAGCAATCAAAGCAAAACAAGGTTCCGGCATGATCTTAACGTTCGCCGGCGCTTCATAGGTATCTATGACCTCATCGCCGCTGTAGATAACGTAAGAGAAAGTGTAATCGGTGTACCAGGGCAGATGCTCGGGATCGTCTATCTCGGCATAATCGAAGATATAATTGCCCTCTTCTTCCAGCTCGCTCGTAAAGACGAGATAAGGAACGCCCGTAGTCTTCGGCGTGGCGAAGATCTTCACATACCTGTCGGTACCTTCCGCCCACTTCGCGTCATAACGTATAGCGTCCGTGTTGTAAAGGATAAGGCTGCCGCCATCGACAGTGTTCTGGGTGTCGATGGAAAATTCGTTCGACCAGCCGTCGTATGGGATCTCCACAGGATCCGCCACTGCCCAGGAAGCGAAAGCCAAAACAATCGCCGCCAGGCCGCATAAATAAATCGTTTTGTTCATATCCCCTCCTTCCAAAATGGAATTCGTGATTAATTAAATACACAATTGTAGGGATTATATCAAAACTCACATCTGAATTTCAAACGGCAAAAACTGTGATCCGGCTTCGGCTATCTATTCCCCAAATTTGAAAAAATATTGATTTTGGGGAATAGAAAAAAGGAGCCCCGCAAGGGGCTCCTCTATTTGTCCGTTATAAACTTCAGATCACCTTTTTCTCACCGCCATCAAAGCGAGCAAGAGCAAGGCCAACATCCCAACCGGCTCAGGCAAAGCGTATCTGAAATACGGCGTTCCGACGCCTTCATCGATATCCCAGATCTCATCGAAATCCCAGCCGACATAGGTTTCCTGCTTCTTCATCTCTTCAGGGCTGACAAGGCCAGTTACATTTTCAGCATGCGTAACGTAATTTGAGTTGAAGTAGCAATTAATGAATTGCCCTCCATACAAACTAATATTTCCTTCCGCGTTTAGGTAGCAGTTGGAAAGCACATTGTGAGATAATTGCCCAGTGAAATTTCCCCTGGCGAAACAGTTTACTGCTTTTGCGTTACGCCCATAACCTTCCATAAAACAGTAAACATAACGCCCATTGGAATATAGTTCCACACCGCATTGATCCAAAAGCAAATTATATTCTGCCGCGCATAGCCCTCCAAAATGACTGTCTTTCCCTAAAATTTCTCCGATGAAATTACACTTAGTTATGGTAGAATCTTGGGCCATTCCGCAAATACCGTAGCTCCCCTCCCCGCTTAGATTAATGCTTGCTAAAATATAGCAATTGCTGATAATCGAAAGCGCTGCTCGGTCAGTTACCAAAATCCCGCGATCCAAGACCTCGGCGTCAAGGTCAACAATATTTAGATTGCACAGCGATGCCCCATAAATCTCCTTGAACAATCCGTAATCTTTCCAATTGGAATTTTTCCAATTTAAAATAGAATGGCTCCGCCCGTCATAAGAACCGCTAAAATAAACTATTCTATTAGTAAAATCTATACCAGACAAGTCAAAATCTGATATTTGAACATACTGTTCGTCCCAGGGATATTTCTTACCTATTCCCCCAAATATATCTATAGACATGATTTGCTTGGCAAAATTTGCTTCTACCGTTACGTTTTCCTCAATCGTCAAGGTTTTGCTTGCTTCGCCGCCTTCTAAAGTTCCGCTGTAATTCAAAAATTCAGCTCCCTCATAAGGCTCCGCGATCACAGTTACAGTTTCGCCGTAACCATAACCGTCCTTTTCCGGCTGAACCTTGACCGCGCCGAACCAATCGCCAATCAAAGCCGGTTTCAAATATCTGCCACTCTCAGCGGCGAAATACGGTGTGCTAAATCCGTCGTTTATTTCCCAAATCTTCCCAAAATTCCAATTGGAAAACGTTGAGCGCTTTTTTATCTTTGTTGAATTAACGCCCGTCCCAAAACCTGATCCTGATACCTTGTCAGAATTATAGTAACAGTTGAAACAGACGGAATTCGTAACCCACCCCGCTATGCCTCTCGAAGCGACACCCGGAGCCGCTTCAATTTCGCAGTTGGAGTAGCATTGCTTAAATCCAAAATCACCTATGGTTATGTATCCGTAATAGTCTTCATAATTTTCCATGTTGTTAGCGCCAACCAGACCACCGACTACTCCAACTTTAGCGCTTAAACGCATATCTGAATAGCAGTACAAAACATCTGTTGTTCCGTAATTGATTCTCCCAAATAATCCTCCTAATGTACTCCCTTTTTCGCTAGAACTTAAAGCTGATCCTGACGTTCGGCAACGGACGAATTTGCAATCTGTACATTCTCCTATAATTCCGCCAATATTGACAGATGCACTAGCGCCTTTTATCTTTCCCACAAAAGAACAGTTTGAAAAGTTGCTGTTCTTCGCGCTAGTCGCTATACCTCCGGCAAACCTTCCATTCAATTGCCCGGTGGCGTGAACATTTGTAATCGTGCTGTCCGTAATGTTTCGAGCCAAAGCTCCGACACTCATGTTTGCAACATCTTTCCGCCCAAAATTGATGTTATGCAATTTAATATTACTGATGTTTGCTCCCAAAAGTTGGTAAAACAAACTGCCGCAAGCATCTTCGTAATATGCCCGGCTAAACAGATTTTTTATGGCATAATCCTGTCCTTCTATAGTCCCAGAGAACTTATGGTTTTGTCCGTCTTTTGAAAGGAAACGGCTACCGATAGGAACAAAACCGAAACTTTCTCCATATTGCGTGCCAAACCGCCTTGCCCAATCTTTTGTCTCGCTAGCATCAATATCGTTTTCTAAGCGGAAAACATTTGATTGACACTCAGCAATGTTTTCTCCCATCCAAACCAAATTTTCAACCTTGGTCAAAAGGTAAGGAGACTCAGCGGTGCCTTCGCCTTCCGGCTTGACAGCCTCGTTGGCGGCGAAAAGACAATTGGCAGCAAAAGCCAATAAGCAGGTTAAAAGCAGAAAGTTTTTCATGATCGTTACTCCAAGGTAAAACGCTTACATCATCGTTTTTATTTTATTAAATAAGCTGTATGAATGCAACTTATTTGATTTGCAAAAAAAAAAATCAAACGTTAAATGGCTGTAATCAGCGTATTTATATTTTGGCATTCAAAGCGCTATGGGCAAGAATGTTTTTCGCAACTTTATAAAAGGAAGAGCCCCCGCTGGGGGCTCCTCAATTAGTCCGGCGTTCCTTTAGATTTCTGCGCGCTTATCTCTTTCAGGTCTTTTATGGCCAGTTCGGGAGCGAAGGTGTGGAACATAGGATAATTGCGCTTCATCGTTTTGGCCGGAGCCTGACGGTAGATCTTCGCGCTGTTTTCCCCGGTGTAATAATGCCAGTAACGGTAAAGATAGCCCATCCAGTACAAGCGTTCCTTGTCGAAAACTTCGCCGGGCTTTTCAAAGGCGTCCTTGGCCAGATCCTCTGTTTCCGACAAAAGATATTCCTCTCCCGCCCACTGCAGCCGGTTGAACGCGGAATCCAGCCCTTTGGCCACGAAAGAGCGCATGAAGGTCTTTATAAACAGCTCGCTGGGCAGCTTGCGCTCCCCCGACAGCTCGAAAAGCCGCCCCTGAATGTCGCAGAGTTTCAGTTGCAGTTCGTTCAGCATTATTTACCCCTCTTTTTAGCTTCCAATATCTCGTCGAAAAAAAGCCCTTCTCTTCTTTTATCCTTGCAGATCTTGTTGGCCAATTTTATCCCTGTCTCTCTTTTCTCTTCCGCCACCTTTTTTATGAACTCGCGTTCCAGGTAAGACAGCTCTATCTCCTTTTCTATCTTCACGCAGTCGCAGGCTTTCTGGGTTACGGCTACATACTGCTTTCCCAGTCTCAAGGCGGACAGGCTTTCCGTCAGGGCGATGTCTGTTATATGCCCTTGGAAAAAATTGTCGACCACATAGAAGATCCTGTCGTTGGCGATGCTGCCTATGACAAGATCTTTCTTTAGGAACGCACGGCTGTATTTTTCATAAAAGGGCGTCCCTTTGACCGCTTCCATTCTCCCTCTGTGAAAAGCCACCAGCAAAGCCCATTCCAGATCGGCCTTGACTTTCAGGGTCTCCAATTTTGAAACGTCCAGAGAAACGATATAGAGCTTCGAATCGTCATAATCGCACACAAGCGTCAGCGCCTGGCTTATTTCGTCGCCCATATAGAACCCTGTCCCGAAATCGCACTCCGGCCGGCTTATCGGCCTTATCTTTCCCGCGATCCCGCTTTTGGAAGCGTGGTAAAGCAGCATACGATCCCCCGCAACGGAACAAGCCTTCCTTTGCTCTTCTATCCTTCCAAGCGTCAATTCGTAAACCGGAACGCCTTCCCCTTCGCAAAGCGCGAAGAGCTCTGCCTGCGCCAAAACGTTCGGCAGCGCGTGCCCGTTCTCCCAGCGGTTGACCGCCGCAAACGAGACCTTCAGGCGTTCCGCCAGTTCCGTCTGGCTTAGCTTAAGGCACTTCCTTATCTCTCTCAGCAAAATCTTCATATATTTTTATATAGCTTTGTTTATAAAAAATATTATAGCATAAGCTATATAATTTTCAAATACCGCCGCGCAAGCCCCTGCTCACCTCAGGCTCTCTATTCCCCAAATTTAAAAAATCATCGATTTTGGGGAATAGAAAAAATAGGAGCTCCTCGCGGAGCTCCTCAATTTGTCCGTTATAAACTTCAGTTCACCGCTTCCTCACCGCCGCCAAAGTGAGCAAGAGCAAAGCAAATATCCCAACCGGCTCCGGCACAGCGTACCTGAAATACGGCGTTCCAACACCCTCGTCGATATCCCAGATCTCGTCGAAATCCCAGCCTACATAAGTTTCCTGCTTCTTCATTTCTTCTTCGCTGACGAAACCGGTTATGCCCTCTACGGTAGCAACGCAGTTGGACGAGAAATAGCAGTTAAAATAATTGGCCTGGAACAAAACGCATTCGTTTTCGGCAAAAACGTAACAGTTGGAATAAGTGGATACATTTTTAGCGAGAGCGAAGGCATAGTCCAAACAATCGCTTTTTACATAACAATTCGCAAAGTAATCCTTGCCACCTGACGCAACAAACCCTCCTACTGTACAATCATTGGGCTGACCATAAAATTCTGCTGAGCATTCTTCGAAAATACAATCGGTCGACCATCCGACCAAACCTCCAAAATCACCTCCTTCATAATTGATATTTCCGCGATAATTACACCTAACCATCTTTGAGCTTGACATACCCCCACATAATCCTCCGCCAGCGGTGGTGTGCGCATTAAGATCACACCTTACATAGCAGTTGCTGATTTCTGAAAACGTGACCTCTCCGCCTAAAAAACCAAAAATATAATTTCCAAAACATTTTTCCGCATCCGTAATTTCAAGATTAGAAATCTTAGCCCGCGAAATCCTGGAAAACAAACCAACGTGAGTGTAATATTTATCAAAAACTAGATTCCTAATGGCGTGGTTGTCCCCATCATAAATGCCTTGAAAATCAACAGGTATGGGATAGTCTGTTTCAGACATGTCTATATCGGATGTCTGGATATAGTGTCCGTCTATCGGATAATCTTGACTTCTTCCTATTTTTAAGAAATCATCCGCGTTGCGAATGTATTTCGCAAACTCACCCACTACTATAAGGTCTCTCGTGAGTTTGAAACTAATATTCGTTTCGGTGTTTTCGAGTCCTTCTTTAAAACCAATAAAAACGCCGTTTTCAGGTGTTAAAATATTAATAGTTACATTTTCAT
>JAFYIM010000091.1 GCA_017538635.1 bacterium | reverse complement strand
GTGAGGATGCGTTTATATTTCTTGGCGGCGTCCAGCATTTTCTTCGCTTCCTTAGAATTGATGGCCATGGGCTTTTCGCACATGACGTGCTTGCCGGCTTTCATGGCGTCCACGGAAATGAAGCTGTGGGCGAGGTTCGGAGTCAGGACCAGGACCGCTTCGATTGATTTGTCTTTCAGAAGTTCCTTGTAGTCCTTGTAAACTTTTGCGCCGGGCACGCCGTATTCCTTGGCGGCCTTTTCCGCTCTCTCCACGATGATGTCGCAGAAAGCGACCAGCTCAGAATCAGGGTTGTGCTTGTGGGCCGGAAGGTGCTTGCCGTTGGCAATGCCGCCGCAGCCGATGACGCCGATGCGAACTTTTTTCATTTTTATCTCCTTAAGTTTGGGATGTTATTTTTGATTACTTTTCTTCGATGGGTTCCAGAGGCTTGACGTTGGGACAATCGATCTCACTAAGCCACTTGTCGGGCTTCACGAATTCGGCGATGTTAGAGAGAAGTTTCTGGATCTTGGGATCCTGATAGATCGGATAAGTCTCGTGTCCCGGCTGGAAGTAAATGATCTTCCCGTAGTAGCGCTTGAAGAAAGCGATGGATCTAAAGACTTCCCCTCCCTGGAACCAGCCGATGCCGAGAAGCCTGTCAGGCTGCGGAATGCCGAAAGGTTCGCCGTACATTTCTTCATGCGGCAGCTCAAGGTATTCGCCCTCCAGGCCTTCGAAGATCTGATGATTGGGCTCCACGAACCAGAGTCTTTCCTTTTCGGCCACTTCCCTCCACTTGAGCGTGCAGGGGCCGCCCACCAAAGCGCGGAAGGGCTTGGCAAGGTGCGCGGAATGCAAAAAGACGACGCCCATGCCTTTCCAAACGCGGCGCACGATCTTTTTGACGAGCTCGTCGCTAACGTTGCCGTGATAACAATGCCCCCACCAGAAAAGCACGTCGGTGGATTCCAATATCTCGTCCGTCAGCTGCTTTCCGTCGTCGCCTTCGTTTTGCAGAACGAGCGTCGTTTTGTTGCCGGCTTTTTCCAAAAAAGCGGCGATTGTTTCGCCCATGCCGATGGGGTAGGCTTCCTTTACCCTGCCTTCGCGCATCTGCTTGTAGTTTTCGCACCAGACCGTGATGTTCATAATTTCCCCCGAAAAGTTTGTGTTAAAAATCTATCTCGATCACTTTGTTTTCCGCGGCGGATTTGGCGGCCGCGGTCATGATCTTAAGTACGCGCAGGACTTCCCAGTTCTTGACATAAGGATCCTCTTCCTTTCTCATCGCCTTGATGAAATGCTTGTAGAAAGCGAAGGGCTCGGGCTTCACGATCTCAAGTGGCAGCGTCTCCACGGTGTCGTGCGGGCGGTAGGCCATCGTTTTGGTGAAGCCGTTTCCGGCCTTGATGCCGGTTATCTCCCTGGGTTTTTCCGTGTAGATGGGCCTGACCATTTTGCCGTTAAGGTCCCAATCCTCCACCACCGCCGTGCCGTCGTGGCCGTAGACCACCCAGCGGGGAAGCGGCGTGAAGCAGTTGGTGTCAACGACGACCTCGACGCATTTGTTGCCTGAAAAAACCATCTCGAGCTTGAAGGCGTCGTCGCAGTCGTAGCCCGCTTCGTAAGAGTACTGGCAGTAAAGGTGCAGAAGCTTTTCCTTCATCATGAACATGATTTGGTCGATCATGTGCACGCCCCAGTCCAGCATCATGCCGCCGCCTTTTATTTTCTCGCATCTCCAGCCGCCTGGCACGCCGTTGGCGCCCTGGACTCTCGATTCTATGCGGCCGATGGGGCCCAAAAGATTCTTATCGTAAATGTTTTTCACGATCAGGTAGTCTTCGTCCCAGCGCCTGTTCTGATGCACCATGAGAAGCGTTCCGCATTCGTCGGCGGTCTCCGCCATGTCCTCGAAAAGACTGGGGTTGATGGCGGCGGGCTTTTCGCAGATGACGTGCTTGCCCGCTTTGGCGCAGGCTTTGGCGTAGAAGGGATGCCAGTCGTTGGGCGTCGCGATAAGGACCGCTTCCAATTCCGGATCGGAGAGCATTTCCTCGTAAGTCTTGTAAACGTACAGTCCGTTTTCAATTGCTCTCTTCTGGCTCTTGGGGTCGATGTCGTAGATGCCCTTCGCTTCGATTATCCCGCTTTTGGCCATATGTTTGACATGGTATCCGCCCATGCCGCCGTAACCGATGACGCCGATCTTTACCGTGCTCATAGCTTTTACGTTTTCTCTCCTCAGTTTTTGAAGGGTTATTGTTTAATTAATCTATGAGTTATATTGTAGCAAAAGGTAAATTGCTTTTAATTAAAGGCGATCCAAGCGTGGATAATTCGTTTTTTCAACAAACTTACAAACATGTTGCTGACAAGTTATTCACAATTTCGGAAACTTCCGGCCGCGGGCCTTCGGCGCACGCTTTTCCACTAGCCGAAAGGGCTGCTTTTTACTGTCGGATCGTCTTTTCCGGACTTTTTTTCACACCGTTATTCACTTTTATGTAAACGCCTTGCTATGATTTGTTTACATCGAAGCGAAAACAGGCCCTTGCTTTTCTGGCCCGGGTTTGCTACATTCTTCCTCGTATCATCTATCAAAAAGACTCCTGAAACGGTCTTCTTCGACAAGATATCAACATGCCGGCGAGACTTTTTCAGAAAAACCGTCTTTACAAACGGAGAGGATTATGATAAAGTGGTGCCGTTCTTTTTTGCGAAAAGGTAAAAAGGAATGACCGGAAAGAGCGCCGTGCCCTTTTTGGTGTGTGTGTAAAGAAGCATTAATCGGGCTTTTGCCCGTGTAACAATATTTCGTGTAAGGGTTATTTGTGAACGACTATCAGGGAATGTGGGAGAAAGTCCTGGAGCTGGTAAAGCATTCTACCGATCCAATGGTCTTTTCGGCTTTCTTCTCTTCTGTTGAGCCTGTCAATTTTGCGGATGGCCTCTTTTCTATTCGTACCAACAACGCGTTGACTGCGGAGTACGTGAAGAAGAACCTGGGATCCTTCATAGAGGAGAATCTCTCGAAGGAGGCCGGTTCTCCCGTCACGTTGAAAGTTATCGTCAACGGAGAGCCGGAAGAAGAGAGCGATCCGAGCCTTGTCTCTTGCGAACCTGAAAAGAAAGAGACCGTTCTGCGCGCCCAGGAACCACCGAAACTGAACCGCAACTACGTGTTCTCAAATTTCATAATCGGTCCTTCCAACCAGTACGCCCATGCCGCCGCTTACGACGTGGCCACCAATCCCGGCGTTTCCTACAATCCGCTTTTCATCTACGGCGGATCCGGACTTGGCAAAACGCACCTTATGCAGGCGATCGGCAACGCCATCTACGAAAGGGACAACAGCAAGAGGATCCTCTACATCACTTGCGAGAATTTCTGTTCTGATTTCCAAGCTTCTCTCTCCTACAAGAACAACGTGCATCAGTTCAGAGACAAGTACCGTTCCAATTACGATGTGATCCTAATAGACGACGTGCAGCATCTTTCTTTGGTGAACCGCACTCAGGACGAGTTCTTCCAGCTCTTCGAGTACCTCTTCGCCCACAACTGCCAGATCGTCATGACTTGCGACAAGTCCCCCAGGGAATTAAAGAACATCAGCGACAGACTGATCACCCGTTTCGAGTGGGGCGTCGTCGCTGATATTCAGCCGCCTGATTTTGAAACGCGCCAGGCCATCATCAAGAAGAAATGCCAGGACCGCGGTTTCGCGATCGACGACGACGTCTGCTCCTTCCTTGCCGGCAAGATCCAGAATCACGTAAGGGAAATCGAAGGCGTCCTTACAAGGTTGAGGATCTACGCTTCCGTCCAGGGCCAGCCTATTTCCATCAAGCTGGCGAAGGAATGCATGAAGGAATACGTTTCCGATCAGAACATTTCCCTGGACGTCATCAAGCGCGCCGTGGCCGCTTATTTCGACATAAGTCTGAGCGACCTCACTTCTCACAGAAGACCGAAAAACATCGCGAAACCGAGGCAATTGGCCATGTTCCTCTGCCGCACGATGACCAACAGTTCTCTTAACGAGATAGCGGCAAGTTTCGGCGGAAAAGATCACACGACCGTTCTCTACGCCTGCAAGAAAGTTGAGAAAACAAAAAACAGCGACGACGAGCTTAGTTTCCAGATAGACGCGCTGAAAAAATACATTATGAAAAATCGTCGGGAAGAATCCGACAGATAAAAAAGAGACCCTGAAAAACAGGGTCTTTTTTTTCGACATTTTTTCCACATTTTCTTCTCAAGTTAAAAATATATCCAATAAGCTGTGAATATTTTGCGAATAAAAAACGCTAGTTTTCCACCTGTTGAAAAGAGGCTCTTTTTCCACGTTTCTACTCACACTTTTTTCAAACCTAAATTAACACTTAACATATTTAATTAATGATAT
>JAFYIM010000090.1 GCA_017538635.1 bacterium | reverse complement strand
GCGGATTCTTCTTCAGTTCGCCCATGATGACCGCATAGCCGCTTCTCAGCAAAAGCGGGCCCAGATCCTGAGTCTTGTGGTAGTAGATGTAAGTCGAGCATTGGTTCGTTCCTTCCGGCGGTTCGGGGATGTAGGCCATGAACTGCTTGACGGTATGGTTCTTGATCCAGGTGTCAACCTCGACTTCCATATCCTTGTACTCTTTCGACTTGATGTCAAAGTAAGCGGAGAGCGTCTTCAAAGATTCCTTGTCCTTGGAACCGATGATGGCGATCTCGGCTTCCCTCACATCAACGCGCCATTCCCCTTTCACGGAATGGAACCAGGGCAGGTCAACGCCCTCGCAGACCCACTCTTTCTCTTTACGCAAGGGGACCTTGGCAATGATCTGCTCCACTTCCTCCGGCGCGGTGAAGTAAAAATACGCGCCGGCGCCCAAAAGCAAAAGCACAAGAATAAACAAAAATTTCTTCATACCCCCCTAATTATAGCAAAACAACATGTCGCTTTTCGCCCAAACGCTCAAAACAACGGCAAATCGGCTAAATCTCGCTTGAGGTAACGCAATTTTATACGCTGCAAAGATTGCGACCCTCGGATACGATATGAATTGTCTGGATGATTGTTCAAAACTAATGTCAATTTAACGTTTTGCTAATTAAGCACTTAAGTCTATAAGGCCTGGATAATTGTCTGGTTAATGACCGTTAAATTTTATAAAATAAATATTAAGCTAACATTTTGCTAATTAGTTATTTGAACCTCTATTGTCTGGATAATTGTCTGGATGATTTTTGTTTTTTGTTTGAAAACAATGTCAATCTAGGAAAACTTCCCATTTTCCTCCGAAGTCAGGGCCAATGTGTTTTAAAAGCCCTAACTTCTGAAGACGTGCCAAATTATATTTTATTGAGCCTTCTGTCTCGTTTGATATTTTTTCAACGATCTGCCGCCTTGAAGCAGATGGATTTTGACTTAGGAAAATTAAAATCTTCTTTTGCAGCTGGGATATTGTTTTAACTATTTTTGCATCTGTTTGGTCAGTTTTTTCGCTGCGTGTTTTATAAACCGTTGTAAATCTGTTGTCATCGATGCCGATTATTATGCAGCCTCCGCCTGCGTTGGCAAAAGCGCAGGCAGTTTCAATGGTTTCAGCCCCGAATGATTCCTTCAGTTCCAAGTTTTGCCTTTCGCGTTTTTCAACTACCTGTTCAAATTCTTCGTACGTCATATTAATGCATAGCTCCATGTTTTGCCCGTATATTACAATATTTGAATAGTTCTCTGTGTCCGGGAAAACGGAAACATCATAAAGGGAAATAGCTGACATTATGTCAGAGAAAGCTGATAAAATCACTGGCAAGCACTTTAAAGAAGTGCTAAAGCCAGTCTTGTAAACGCCTTTGTTTTCAAGCGTTCGCAAGCGCGGCTCGCCGGAGCACCTGTAAAATCAAGGCGCCGCGGACACTTGTATTTTTTTTTTTTTTGAATAAAATATATGTGACATATATGCAAGTTATTGCTTGCGAAAAACTTTCAAAATTTTTAACTTAGCAGATGCATAAGAAATATGACGAGTAAAATGAAGAAATGGTTATATTCCGTAGGATTGGGGGCCTTGTTGGTAGCCACTCCGTCAGTGGGGATTACTGTGCAAGAGGTTCTCAGTAACGGTTTTTTCTCGATTGATGAGGGCCGAGAAACGCTTGAGGCCCTAATGTCAGACGGAAACTACATTGAGCGATGGAAAGATAAAAAAAACAAAGATGGGATGATGCGTAGTATAGAAACAATTAAACCTGTTCATTCCACAAAGAAGTGGAAGTGGAAAGGTAATTGGACTATTACGGAGGGTGAAGCTGATTGTTCGTATAAATTGACCTATAAACAAAAACATCACAAAGATAAGACAATTGGGAAGCAACATGAAAAAGAGGAAAGGATTGCCCGTGCTAACTATGTAAGCAATATATTATCAAACGAAGATTATACGGGTAAGCCGAAAGGGAAGAGGCAACGTCCGTTGGGACCCTATGTGGAATATGATTGGTTTGCGGAAGAACTATACAGCAACGAGTGGCGGAATGCTCAATTTTATGGCACGGAAGAAACAGCAATAACCAATGTGATCTCTGACAATGAAGCCTATATTACGCGAACCATTCGCAAATCGGGCTGGATTCAGAAATATTTTGAGGATGTAGTGGAAGAACCGTCCTCCTTGTTGCGTGTTTATAACATGCACATTACAACGGATGCGGATCATGTGTACATCCATCAGGATATCAATGAAACATCACAAAATGCCTTTGCCGATAATAATCAGAACAATTACACAACTGACTATACGGCAACCTTTAAAGGCGGTCGTTATAAGAACGAAAAGGAAACCATTAAAAAAGATGAACACTCTCAGACTGCGAGCTGGTACATAAGAATATACGACGATGGCAATACAGAAACAAATTCCGTGACGGCAACCAAAGCAGGTTGCATAAAAACAACACTCGTTTCTAAGGCCAATAAGCTCAAATATGTCAATCAGTAATTAACGTGGTCAGCCTTTAATCCAAAAAAACGTGTAAACACACAGATTTTTTAAATAAGATCGGTCGGACGGTGGTTTGTCAGCGAGCGTCTTCGATGAGTTTGCTGATATGGGGGCGCAAAATTTCCGTGCCGGAAAGAGGAACGACGCAGCGGCCTTTGTCGGAATCAAAGGTGGCGTCGGCGAAACGCTGCCTGGCTTCCTCGCCCTTTGCTTTTTTCTCTTTTTCCAGTTCGGCGATATTTTTGAGGATGTTTTGCTTTTCTTCTGCGGAGGCTGTCGGTAGCTGCTCGGCGAGAAGGCCGATCTTGGCAAGATAATAGGAAGCGTCGATCCAGCCTTCGAGTTCCCAGAAAAGTTTCGCGTCTGTTTTTGGCAGCTCTTTTTTCAAAGTCTCGGTAGCTTCGAGAAGATCTAGGAAAGCTTTCGGAAAATCAGTAATGCCCTCCGATTCCAGCTTCTCGTACCAAGACCTGTTGGGACCGGTGCCGGATTTGTGGCGGGCTAGCGTCAGCATGGCGGAGGCGACTGGCTCCGGATAAAGCGCTTTGAAAGAATTTTCCCAGACTTTCTGGGAGTCGAAGTTCTTTTTGTCTTTGGCCCACTGGGCGAAAGAATAGACGCCGATTTTGCTGGCCTCGCAGTTCTCCATCGGGTTCAGCATAATGCCGCTGAAGGGGAAATCCGGAAGACCGTAGAGCCGGCCTATTATGAGGTTGGACCGGGAATAGTCGTTGACCGGCCAGTTCCACCAGACCAGAGGCGGCCTTTTATAATTGTCCGTTGCAGATCTGGCATATTCAGGATCTATGTCGCAGCAGACTTTCTGCCCGGTCCAGACGAGCATTATTTCGGGATCCATATGTTCGCCGAGATAACGGTCGTAGTCGTTGGCGCCGTCGCCGTGATAGATGTTGGGGCAGACGATAAGAGGACCGCAGTCCCCTTTCTTCCTGAGGAAATCTTTGACTATGTCGTTGCAGATCGTTGTGTGCATTTCGGCGTCAGCCGGGCCGTAGTCGTCGAAGAAGACCGCGAGATAACGGAAGCCCATCGCGTACATGTCTTCGAGTTTCGCGAAGACTTTTTCCTTTTTGTCTTCGTATTCCCCTATGTTTTTGAAGGCGGAGCCGAGGTGGATAGCCCAGTAGAATTTGACGTGGGATCTTTTCGCCGTGGCGAGGAGCATTTTGAAGTCTTCCCTTTCCTTTTCAGGATAAGGTTCGGCCCATTTCTCGGTGTGATAGGGATCGTCTTTGGGTCCGTAAACATAAAGGTCGAGACCGTTCTCACCCAGGAATTCTATCATGCTCTTCCTTCCCTCGGTTCCCCAGGGGCGGCCGTAGAAGCCTTCCACTACGCCGTAAAAAGTGTTGTTTTGTTTTTCGCAGGCCATAAGTCCCATCATCGCTAGAAGTGTTAAAATTAGCTTGGCTCTCATTTTTGCTGACATTTTGGGCAAAGGTGGGTGCCGCGCTGGGCCACCACGGTTTTTATTATGATCGTCTTGCATCTCGGGCAGGGCTTGCCCTGGCGGTGAAAAACGTTGAGCGTTTCCGCGTTGTTGCCGTGTTTTCCGTCGGCGCCGATGAAGTTTCCCTGGGTATGGCCGAGGCTTGTTCCGGAATTGGCGATGCCCTTTTTCAGAACGGATTGTATGGCGTCCCTAAGAGATTTCGCTTCATCAAGAGTTAAGCTGTTAGCCGGACGTTCCGGATGGATCTTGGCGAGCCAGAGCGCTTCGTCAACGTAGATGTTGCCAAGCCCTGCGACGTTTGACTGGTCCAGGAGCCAGGCCTTGATGCAGAGCTTGATTTTCTGGTCTTTGGGCAGAAGGTCGAAAAGCCGCTTCGGAGTGAAACTTTTTTCCAGCGGTTCGGGGCCGAGTTTCCCAAGGATCTCCTCCTTGTCTTTCGTAAGGTTGAAACGGCCGAATTTCCTGATGTCGTCGTACCTTAAGGCCTTTCCGTTGGCGAAAGTGATCCTGGCGCGCTCGAAGCGGCCCCTTTCCTCCTTCGCGTCTATCGTCACGAAGTGGCCGGACATTCTCAGATGAGCGATGAAATAGGCTCCGTTGTCCAGCGTTGCCACGATGTATTTGGCGCGGCGGGAGAGCGCGGCGATCGTTCTTCCTTTGAGAGTTTTTGAGAAATCCTCCGCTGTCATGGGCGCGACCAAAGCCGGGACGAGGATCTCGACGTCTTTTATTTTTACGCCCAGGAGCTGTTGCTTTATGATTTCGTTGACGACGGTCTGTACTTCAGGAAGTTCCGGCATAGTTTTATTCCGTGGCGGGATATTCGTGATCCCTTATGTGGTGGCGGTTAAAGAGGTACCAAATCATGACTAAAAAAGAGCAGAGGGAGCAGATCCTGACCGCTTCCCTGAGCCCGATGTGATCGGCCAGGAAACCCGTGAACTGGCAGCCAAGAGGAACAACGCCCAAAAGGATGGCGGCGTAGAAGCTGATGAAGCGGTCGCGGTACTTGTGCGGCGCGATAAGCTGAATGAGCGTGTTGGTGGAGGAAAACAAAAGTATCTGTCCGAGCCCCATGAGGAACATGGCGAAACAGGAGAGCTTAAGGCTGGAGGAATACGAGTAGATCATTAATCCCGTTCCGCAGGAGAGCGTCGCCACGACGAAATGATAGTTGAAATATTTCAGGGTGGAGCGGCAGGCCATATAGCCGGCGGAAAGAATGGCGCCGAGGGCCAGGGAGCTCTGGAGCATGCCCAGAAAACGCGAATCGCCGTGGAGAATATCCCTGGCGATGGCGGGGGTAAGGGTGTTGGCGGTGATGGCCGTGGCGCCAATCATCGAAAGCGTCAGGAGAACGACCCTGACGGGCGGGAAAGTCCAGGCTGTCTTAAGGCCCTCCCAGAAATCGCGGGCGGCGTTTTTGCCTCTCTCATAGACCGGCAGCACGAAATCCATAAGGTGCAGAGCAATGACGGCCGCGAAATAGGAGAGCGAATTCAAAAAGAAACAGAAGCTCTCCCCAATATGGGAGGGAACGTCGCTGGGGAGATTGCCCTGGGAAAGAGCCGCGCCCCAGTTGTCCTTTATAAGACTGATGGCGAAGCCTCCGATGGCGGGGCCCACCAATCTTCCAAGATTGAAGATCATGGAGTTCAGGGCGATGGCGTTGCCCAGATGCGAAGGCTCTTTGACCATGAAGTAGATGAGGCTGTGGCGGGTGGGCATCTCCAGTGAGGTCAGGATGCCCATAAAGGCCGCCATGACCAAAAGCAAAGCGGGCGTTATGACTCCGGTCAAGGTAAGGACGGCGAGGATGATGGCGTGCAGGGAAGAAAGCACCAAAACGGTCATGAGAAGGCGGCGCTTGTTGAAACGGCTCATCAGTATCCCCGCCACAGGGCTTAGGATAAGCCCGGGAGCCTGGGAAAGCAAAAGTATCGTCCCCAGCATGGTCTTGGAATTAGTGAGGTCGTAAACGAGCCAGCCCATAGCCACCGCCTGGATCTGGTTTCCGGTGCAGGAGACCAGTTGCCCGATGAAGAACAGGCGGTAGTTGCGGGACTGGAAGGCCCGGCCGAAATTTACAATAAATTCCCTAATTTTGCCCACGAACATACAGTCTGATATTTTATCACAAAAACCAAGGCGTTAGGGAAGCGAAAAGTCAAATTTGGGAAACCTTTATCAACTTGCGTTTTTACCAATAAATCAATATCATTGAATAAATGTAAAGTTTATCTTAAACGCCCCTTTTTTAACTCTTCACCAGGGATAAATAATGAAGCGCAAACTTCTGAATTATCTTATTCCAATTCTTATGACACCCTGTCTTATGAACGCTAGCGAAAACCTTGAAGAAAGCTCTGGCCGCGTTCGCTGCGGCAACGCCCGTTTCTCCTGCCTTTCAGACGCCATGATAAGGATCGAGTTCGATACGGAAGGCAAGTTCGACGACCGCCCGACTCTGAGAACGCTTTCCATGCCGGAACCCAAAAAATTTGAGGAAGTGAAATACATTCCGGGCGGTGTGGCCATGCGGACGCCTTATCTGAAGATCTACTACAAGGACGGCCCGGAACTGACTAAGGAAAATCTGAAGATCGAATGGGAAAAAGGCGGTATGATTGGCGAATGGCGCTACGGCGACCTTGACCAGGAAAACCTGGGCGCCGTCGTCGGCATGGACCACGTTTACGACGCCATGGTCGGGAACGGCAAAGTCTTCCCGGGCGGCGACTGGAAATACGAGCGCTACGGCGAACTGCCTTTATTGTACATCTCCTCTACGCTCTACGACTGGCGGAACGCCAACAAGACTGACTACAAGCCTGTTGGCAACGACCTCTGGTGCACCTTCCGGGATTACGACGAACTGCCGAAGGAAATGCAAAAGATCTGCGACGTCGCCAAGACCGCCCCTCCGGGACCTGTTTCCAAAGCCGGCTACTTTATGCTGGATGAGACTTGGATGTACATGTACGACCGGGAAAAGGAATGGCTGGACACCGAAAGCATAAGAGACGGTTACAAGAACCTCTTCTTCTTCTGCTACGGCAAGAATTACGGCGACGCGCTTAAAGAATTCACAACGCTCTGCGGCAAAATACCCATGCTCCCCCGCTGGGCCTACGGCTCCTGGTATTCCCGCTTCCATCCCTACACCGCCGAAGAGATCAAAGAGGTCGTTAAAAAGCACAGGGAATGCAAAATGCCCCTGGACGTCTTGATCGTCGATATGGACTGGCACATAAACGGCTGGTCCGGCTGGGAATGGAACAAGGAGAAATTCCCCGATCCCGAAGGCTTCTTCAAATGGGCCCATGAGAACGGCGTGAAGGTTGGCCTGAACGTCCATTCGGAAGGCATACCGAAAAACGACGAAGCTTACAAGGAAATGGCGGCAAGCTTAGGTATCGATCCCCAGAATCCTCCCCCGCTTCCCCAAAGAGACTGGAAGGAATTCCGGGAAAAGATGGGGATATCCATCTGGAACCGCGGACACGGCGGCGACTCTTTTGCCATGGATTACCTGGACAAAGACATCTGGGAAGCCTTTGAAAAATACACCTACGATCCCAACGACAAAAAGGGCGTGGACCTCTGGTGGGAGGACAACTGGCAGGGCATCATGGCGCACTGCAATTTCAATCTCTGGATGGACGAACTGATGTTCCGCCACCATCTGAAGCAGGGCAAGCGCCCCATCGCTTTGAACCGCTACGCTGGCTTAGGCTCCCAGCGCTATCCGGCTTATTTCTCCGGCGACACCGCCTCCCACTGGCCGGTACTCAATTACGAGTTCGATGTTAATCGTCGGGCTGCCCACGAGGGCATGAGCTACTTCTCCCACGACCTGGGCGGCTTCAAGGGCGAAGTGACAGGCTTCCATCCCGGGCACATCTCCCCCGAGCTCCTTATCCGCTGGGTGCAGATGGGCGCCCTCTGCCCCATCATGAGAGTGCACAGCGACCACGGCATCAGGGAAGCCTGGAACTACAACAAGGAGACGGAAAACATCATAAGGGACGCCTACCAGCTCCACAACAAGCTCGTCCCCTACTTCTACCATTTGGCCAGGGACGCTTACGAAACGGGCATGCCCATCCACCGCCCGGTCTATTTCCTCTTCCCCGAGGATGAGGAAGCGTACTCCTTCACGCACTCCTATTTCATCGGCGACAAGCTCTTCTTCGCGCCGGCCGGAACTCCGGGCGGCTTCATGAAATTCAAGCTGCCGAAAGGAACGTATTACCATTACTCCACCGGCGAAAAATTCGACGGCGGAAAGACGATCAAGAAGCAGGTCGAGCTCAATGAATTCAACCTCTTCGTGCGCGCCGGTTCCATCATCCCCAATATGGATTACATGGAGAGCATCGGCACGACTCTGCCAGACCCTCTCGTTTTGGCAATCTATCCCGGCGGCAGCGACAGGATCGAGATCTACGAGGACGACGGTGAATCGCTCGATTACGACAAGAACTATTCCAGGCTGCCCGTAACGCTGGAAGAGAAAGACGGGAGAATCGTCGTGACGCAGGAACCCATCAAGGGCGGCTTCAAGTCCATGCCCGCAAAACGGAACATTAGGATAGACATTTACTTCGCCGGCGAACCGAAAGACGCGGTCTTCGGCTGCCAGAACGCCAAGGAAAGCTACGACGCCGGCAAAAAATGCTATTCCGTTTACGTTCCCGACTTGAACGTGAAGGAAAAACATCAGTGGACCTTCAATTTTGAAAAAGAATAAAATATACAGCGAGTAATTAATCCCTAAATCAGGAGTTCATATGCATCCCGGTCTCATAGCAATTCTGGTGATCTTCGCCATCATCTTGATCTTCAAGGCTCTTGTTATCGTTCCCCAAAAGAGCGCCTACATCGTGGAGCGCTTGGGAAAATACCGCATGACCCTGGAAGCCGGCTTCCATATCATCATTCCTTTCATCGACAGATTAGCCTATCGGCTTTCCATGAAGGAAATGGCCATCGACGTGCCGCCCCAGCAGTGCATCACGAAAGACAACATCATGGTGGATGTGGACGGCGTTCTGTACTTGCAGGTCATGGAGCCGACGAAAGCCGCCTACGGCATCGACGACTATATGTTCGCCACCACCCAGCTGGCCCAGACCACCATGCGAAGCGAGATGGGCAAACTCGACCTTGACCGCAGCTTCGAGGAAAGGACCACCATCAATTCCGCCATCGTGGAAGCCGTGGACAAGGCAAGCGATCCCTGGGGCATCAAAGTGACGCGCTACGAGATCAAGAACATCACGCCGCCAAGGACCATCAGCGACGCCATGGAGAAGCAGATGAGAGCGGAGCGCGAGAAACGCGCCATGATTGCGGAATCCGAGGGCGAACGCCAGTCGAAAATAAACCGCGCCGAGGGCGAACGCCAGCAGGCCATTGCTCTAAGTGAGGGCGAACGCGCCAGAAGGATAAACGTCGCGGAAGGCCAAGCCAAGGAGATCCTATTGGTGGCGGAAGCGCAGGCGGAGAGCATCAGGAAAGTCGCCCAGGCCATAAACGAGCCCGGCGGCCTCGCCTCCGTCAACATGCAGCTGGCGCAGAACTATCTGAACCAGTTCGGGCAGCTCGCCAAAACGAACAACACCATGATCGTGCCGGCGAACCTATCCGACGTCGTGGGCATGCTGAAAGCCTGCTCGCAATTAGTTAAGGCTGAATAAAAAAAGCCCCGTCCGAAAGACGGGGCTTTTTTATGGGTGGTGCCGAGGGGCGGAATCGAACCGTCGACACAAGGATTTTCAGTCCTT
>JAFYIM010000089.1 GCA_017538635.1 bacterium | reverse complement strand
TTGCGCATGAATTTCTTGGCGAAGATCTTGGAGCCTTCGAGCCTGGCCCCCGCTTCGTCGGGACCTATGACCGCCAGGCCCTGGTTTCTCAAAACGTTGGCAATTCCGGCGCAAAGAGGCGCCTCAGGCCCTATCATAACAAGCTGTATATTGTTTTCTTTGGCGAATTTAGCCAAAGCCTTGCCATCCGTCGCGTCAATACCGGTATCTTCGCAGAAGCTTAAAAGTCCGGCGTTAGCCCCTTTCGTGACATAGATCTTCTCCGTCTGGGGAGCCAGACTCATTTTCCAGGCCAGGGCATGTTCCCGGCCGCCGCCGCCCAAAAGCAAAATCTTCATAAACTGTCTCCAATTCGTAATTCTATTTAAAGGTGTATTATAGCAAAAGCCGCCTCAACTGACAAGAGGCTTGGCACCCCCATCAAAGCGCCTTCAAAGAACCGCTTGAAATTGAGATTGCGTTTTGATAGAATGTTCCCACGAATTTTAATCATGGGACCGGATCAACTGGTCTCGCCAACTGTCCAACAACCATAATTGAAGGAGAAACATGAAACGTTTCCTTACCTTAATCGCTTTATTGGCGGTCGCCGGCACGGTCTTCGGCGCCACCACCACCCTGCTCGATCAGGACTTCGAAGGTCTTGAATACGGCGACGCCCGCAATATGCGCGGCTTCGGAACCTACGTCTCCGCCAACGCCGAGCAGTTCTACTGCAACGTCACGAACCAGTGCACTATCGGTGAAAAATCCCTTTGGTCCGGCAAGGTCAAGGGCGAGACAAGCCAGCGCGGCGGCGTCTGGATCTACATCCCCGAGATCGAGAATTACGTTTCCCAGGAAGGCATCCTGACCATTAACGCCGAGTTCTGCTGCCACTCCAACATGGGCGGCTTCGGCATCGGCACCGGCGATGAAGACACCGACGCTTATCCCGGCGTCTTTGAGAGCTATTTCTTCGCTAACGGCGGCAACGTCCATCTTAGGAACTCCGAGAACGCCGCCGTCGGCGACGGTTTCGCCCACACTTTCAACACCCTGAAGCCCCTCACCCTGAAGGTCATCTGCCCCACCGGTGAGATCCTGGCCTATAAGTTCGGCGATTCCGAATTCACCCCGGCCATCGGCACCTTCCTCAATCTTGAGAAAGTCAAAGCCCTCTGCATCGGCGTTTTCGAGCCCCCTTACGGCGCCAACAACAGACCCGGTTCCTCCATCGACAACATCAATGTCACTTTCTGCGACGATCCTCTGATCACCGTGGAAGGCGAGACCGTGATCCCCTTCAACAACAGCGATGAAGACAACACCTTCACGGCTACCCTGAGATCCGTCCTCGGCTCCGGCGAAGTGACCGTGGAAGTCATTGAAGGCAGCAACTGGCTGAAGATCATGGGCACGACCTTCAAGAGATACCAGGTCAAGTCCGGCGAGTCCGTTCCCGTCACTTACACCATCGACCGCTACATGGTCGGCTTCAACACCGGTTTTGCGACCGTGCGCTTCGCCACCGAGACCCAGGTCCTTGACGTTCAGTACGTGATCCAGAGCGGCACCAGAGGCGGCGGCTACGCCCTCTACTCCACCGACTTTGAAGATATGGAAGACGGCAGCATCCTTGACCAGCCCTGCTGGGTAGCGGCCGGCGCCGTCAACAACTGCTTGGTCATGGAAGACCCCGATGATCCCGAGAACCGCGTTCTGAAGATCGGACAGGCCCAGGCTCTGCACACCAAGATCTCCTTCGGCGCTGAAGAGTACAAGACTTACGATCTTAAGGTTTCCGGCAGGGTCAAATATCCCAGCGAAGCCACCAAGTCCACCATCACCTTCGGCACCGAGCTCACCGCTGCCAACCGCTACGGCGAATACAGCATCAGGCACACCGCCGACGGCCTCCAGTTCACCGCTGACAACGTCGACGGCGTCTCCATTGACAACTTGGCTCCGTATGACCAGTGGGTCACCTTCAGCTACAGCTTCAACACTGATCCGGCCAACCCCGTCTGCCGCTACATCACCTTCAACGGCGTGCAGTACGACATCAACAAGCCGCTCAACCTGAGTGACGGCTGGGGCACCTCCGGCTTCACCACCGAGATCCGCAACTACACCTGGAATTCAGGCGCCCTCTACGACCTCGACGATTGGAAGATCGAACTGGTCAAGGCCGGCACGGTTCCTGAACCGGCTGTCATCGGTCTCCTGGCCCTCGTCGCCCTCTTCCTCCGCAGGAAGTAAGCGCAAAGCCAAAACTAGCTTATGCTAATTAAAAAGCTCCCGACTTTCGCCGGGAGCT
>JAFYIM010000088.1 GCA_017538635.1 bacterium | reverse complement strand
TACGCCAGCTCAGGCGCTCTCGACCTTACTGAACGTATCAAAAACTGCGAATGCGTCGTGGCGAGCCACGTTCCCATCCGCGCCATCAACATGGAGCGCGCCCGCAGTCTTAAGCTGATCGTGACGATCGACTCCAACATTGCCAACATTGACCTTGAATACGCCAAACAGAACGGCATCAAGGTCGTGGGGATCAGCGGATTCGCCGTAAACTCCGTGGCGCAGTGCACGGTCGCCGCTATGCTGAACCTTGTCTGCAAGTTCCACTACTTCGACAAGTCCGTGAAATCAGGCGCCTATTCCAGGAGCCATTCTTTCACCGACAGCTCCCAGAATTTCTTCGATATCATCGGCAAGACCTGGGGCATCATCGGTATGGACAAAATTGGCTTAAAGGTTGCCGAGATGGCCACTACGCTCGGCATGAAGATAATCTACTATCCCCTGAGGAACGAAGAGCCTGCAGAAAAATACGAGGCTGTCTCCATCGAGGACCTTATGAGGCGCAGCGACGTTCTTTCCGTCCATGCCCAGGCAAACAGCCAGACCATCAATCTCGTAACCAATAAAATGATGAAGATGATGCGTCCGACCGCCTGCGTACTTAATTTCGGCGGCGCGGGCATCATAAACGAAGAGGACCTGGTCCAGTGCCTGAACGACTACACCATTTCCGGCGCGGCCAGCGACACCTTCAGCCAGGAGCCCCTGCCTTTCAACCATCCCTATTTCCAAGTCAACGACCCCGACAAGATCATTCTTACCCCGCACATTTCCTGGGCCAGCTATGAATCCAGAGTCGAATTGGTGAAGATGATAGCCAAAGAGATCAAAGCTTTCAAAACGAAATAAGCCTCATTATGGCTGAAAACAAGAAAAAGATCCTCTTTGTCCACCACGGCTCCGGAATGGGCGGCGCTCCGCAGCTCCTTCTGGAACTCCTTAAGCACCTTGACAAGGAAAAATACGACCCAATCATCTGGTGCATCAGGAAAAGCTCCGCATCCGACCTTTTTGAAAAGAGCGGATATAAGGTCATTATTGATCAGAGGGCCATTCCTTTCCTGCACATCTCGGACGGCTTTTACGGCATCAGGAAGCCGCACCTCGTTTTCCGCATGACGAAAGGTCAATTCACTTCCTATCGCACGGCCAAAAAGATCTTCAAGGAAGTGAACCCCGACCTCATCCACATCAACACCATCGTAGTCCCAGGCATTCTTAAAGCGGCGCACGCCACCGGCAAGCCCGTAGTCGTAAACGTCCTGGAAGTGCTTTCCCACGGCTACACCGGCTTCAGAAGGATGCTGATGCGCCATTACACGAAGCGCTGGGGCAACGCCTTTGTCTTCATGCTGCCGAGCGAACGTCGCCGCTGGAGGATCAGACCGGAAGTTCCAACCACCGACGTCTTCGACTTCATCGACGTCAAGGCTTATCAGAATGTGGAGCCTGACTGGAATTTCAGGCACACTCTGGTAGGGGATGATCCCAACAAGAAGCTCATCGGCTACTTCGGCCGCTTCACAAGAGCCAAGGGCGTCCACAAGCTTCTTAAAGCCGCCGCCCTACTGAAAGAGCGCGGAGTCAATTTCCACCTCGCCCTGGTCGGCCCAATAGAGCTTCCCAAAGACTATCCTCTTTGGCGCCGCATAACCAACATGCTTTCCTGGTCTGACAAACTAAGAGCATTGACCGACAAGCTCGCCATCTGGGACAAGGTCACGTACTGCGGACCTTCTACGCACGTCGATCCATTGGTCTCAGCCTGCGACGTTCTTGCCGTTCCGTTCCTTGAACCGCACTTCTCAAGATTAATTGCGGAAGCTAGCTCCGCCGGCAAACCCGCCGTCGCCTTTAACATCGACGGCCCTGGCGAAGAGATCATTCCCGGCGAGACTGGCCTTACCGTCAAGCCTTTCGACCACAAAGCGCTTGCGGATGCTCTGCAAAAACTCATAGAGGACCAATCGTTCAGGGAAGCCTGCGGAAAAGAAGCCGCTGAATTCGCCAAGAGGAGCTTCGACGCTGAGACCAACGCCAGGAAAGTCTTTGCGCTCTACGACGCCCTGGGAGTTTAATTATGGATCTTCCGCTGCCTCTCAGTTTAAGGAAGCTGGGCCTCTGGCACGGACTGGTCTGGGTACTCCGTCTCGAAGGCGCGAAGACTTACTACCTCTACCTCGCTCCCAATCCCATTAACGCCATTCTTCTCTCCGATTCTTCACCCAAAGAAGAATATCCTGAAGCGACTGATCATCTCGGCACTTTGGCGCTCACCTTAAAAGACATCGACCTTAAGAAGATCGTTTATCATCCCGAGACCTCCATAGTGAGCCTCTACTTTTCAGACCGGAGGATACTGCATCTTCACTTCGCCGGCGCCCACGCCACGCTCCTCGACGAATGCGGAATAGTAGAAGCCACCAACTGCAAAAGGCTGAAAGCCAAGGAAGCCTATACACCTCCTCCCGACAGAACGACAGGCTACGAGTGGCAGACTATCACATATGAGGAACTCAGGGAAAAAGCCGAGCAAATTGAAACTGCAAATCTCAAAGATTCTCTCACCAGAAAACTGGAAAAAGACTATTCCAAGACGGAAAAGAAACTTCAAAGAATAGAGGAAGATCTTAAGAAAGCGAAGAACGCCGACCACTACAGAAGACTAGGCGACCTTCTGAAGATCAACTACAATCAGATCTCGCCCAGGCAAACCAGCATAGAGCTAGAGGACGTCTTCGAACCGGACGCTCCCACTATAGAAATAAAACTCCTCGAAGGCAAATCTCCCAAAGACAACGTCACGCATTACTACCAGCTCGCCACTAAGGCGGAAAGAGGCTACGAGACTCTCCTTAAGCGCCGCGACCAAACTGAAGCCGAACTTGCCGCGCTTAAGGAAAAGCTCGAATCGATCTCCCAAAGCGACCTCAACACGCTCAGAGCTTTGAAAGATGAGGAAGATGAAGCAGCAAAACCGCCGAAGAAAGAGAAGCCTCAAAAGAAGGCCAATCCCTACGGCCATTACAAAGTTTACCGCTGCACATCAAGCGACGGTTTCAAAATAATCATCGGACGCAGCGCCGAGGACAACGACTACGTCACCGTGCATCTTGCCCGCGGCAACGACGGCTGGCTCCACGTCAGGGACTATCCCGGCAGCCACGCAGTCATAAGAGCTGAGAAGGGGAGAGAGATCACTCCTACCGCCTGGCGGGAAGCTGCGGAACTTTGCGCCGCACTCTCCAAAGCTCCTGATCTTGCGAAGGTGGACGTCATCTACACCTATAAGAAATACGTCTCCAAGCCTAAGAACGCCAAAGCCGGTTCCGTTCTGGTGGCCGGCGGCAAAAACATCGTCGTCAAAAAGGACGTGGCCGCCAACAAGGCCTGGCGGGAATCCCATTACAGCGATGATTTTTCTTGCAATTAAACCCTTCTTCTGCTATCATATTCGCAATATTTAACCAACTGACCTAATTTATGGCTAAAGATGATGTAATCGAAGTTGAGGGCGTCGTGACCAAAGTTCTGCCCAGCACTCTCTACCGTGTCAAACTCGACGACAACGGCATGGAAGTTCTTGCTCACATTTCCGGCAGAATGCGTCACTTCTTCATCAAGATCGTCGCCGGCGACCGCGTCAAACTGGAAATGTCCCCCTATGACATGACGAAGGGTCGTATCACTTATCGTTATCGCGACTAAAAAATAATGAAGATAATATCTCTTGCTATTCCGGACGTGAAACTCATTGAGCCGGATGTTTTCGGCGACAACCGCGGTTTCTTCATGGAGACCTACCGCGCCGACCAGTTCAAGGAAGCCGGTATCCCGACAAACTTCGTGCAGGACAATATGTCATCAAGCAGAAAAGGCGTGCTCAGAGGCCTGCACTTTCAGAAGAATCCTTACTCCCAGGGTAAATTGGTCAGAGTCGTCAGAGGCGAAGTTTTCGACGTCGCCGTTGATCTTAGAAAAGGTTCCCCATACTATGGCAAATGGGTGGGCGATTTTCTCAGCGAAGAGAACAAGAGATCCCTTTACGTTCCCAACGGTTTTGCCCACGGCTTCTGCGTCGTCAGCGATGAAGCGGTCTTCCATTACAAATGCACAGAGTTCTATCATCCCGAAGCGGAAGGCGGCCTCAGGTACGACGATCCTACCGTCGCCGTTGAATGGCCCAAAATTGACGTGCCTTTTCTGACCTCTCCCAAAGACGAAAAGGCGCCGTTCTTAGAGAACATCGACTGCAACTTCACTTACTGAAAAAATGGAACTCTCAGCCGCTATAGAACAATTTTTAGAGTACCTGAAAAGCGAGCGGCGTTACAGTCCCAGGACCATAGTAAGCTATAAAAGGGATCTTGACGGTTTCGTCGCTTTCCTAAACGAATGCGGCAAACTCCCCAGTCTCGAAGATATTCAAAGAGAAGATCTCCGCGCATTCCTTTCCGATTCCGTAGCGGAAAAAGACCATAACCCTAAGACCGTGGCGAGGCAGGCTTCCGCTATCCGTTCTTTTTTCGGTTTCCATTTCAGAAGAAGAAATATCAAAGCTTCTCCCGCCACCAGCCTTACAACTCCCAAGCGCGGCAAACCTCTTCCCACCGTTCTTACTTTAAAGGAAGTGGAAGCCATTCTCTCCATGCCGAACCAGGAAACTCTGGAAGGATTGAGAGACGAAGCCATCATGGAGCTATTCTACAGTACCGGCCTCCGTCTTTCCGAACTCGTAAACCTTACCCACGGCATGCTTGATCTCAACGAGCACGCCGCGAGAGTTGTCGGCAAAGGCAACAAGACAAGATACGTTCTATTAGGCGAACTTGCCATGCGCGCCCTCAACAATTATTTCAGCAATCCTGAATATCCCTCCAGGAAGCCAAATAGCCCCTGCTTCCCGGGACCGAAGGGCAAACTTTCGCCCAGAACGATAGAGCGCCTTATTGCGAACTACGCCTCCATGGCCGGAATCGACAAGCACGTCACGCCTCACGTCTTCCGCCACAGCTTCGCCACGCACCTTCTTGACAACGGCGCCGACTTAAGAAGCGTGCAGACCATGCTGGGCCATGCCTCCATCGGCACCACTCAGATCTACACTCACGTTACGATTGAGCGCCTCAAAGAAGTTTACGACAAATCCCACCCCAGAAAATAAATAATCAACAACAACCGAAAAAACAATGAAAAAACTTTGTGTTTTAGCGCTTCTCATTTCATTTGCCGCCGCGCTTTACGCTGAAGACGACGGCTACAATTATCAGAATGTTTATTTCACCGG
>JAFYIM010000087.1 GCA_017538635.1 bacterium | reverse complement strand
GCAAGAGCGAGCGCAAGGAAAGGATAAGATTGGAGGAATTGGAAAAGTTCTCCAAAAAGGATCCCAGACCGCGCGTGAAAAGATCCCGCTCTGAGGAGGAGGAGGAATGGTGAAGTATCTTCCTTTGCTTTTCGCACTCATCCTTCTGGGCTGCGACATTCCTGAAACGCCCGCTGACAAAGAGAACGCCCTGACCAACCGCGTCATGGCTACCGTCAACGGCGTTCCCCTCATGTCTGAAACGCTGGAGCTCTACATCTCCAACTGGGGCGAGGAATACGAGAAGCACAATCCTCCCGTGACGTATGAACTCCTGAAAAAGATGCGCACCCAGAAGCTCGAGCAGATGATCAACGAAGAGCTAGTCAAGCAGAGGATCAAGGAAGATCCCGTTGATGTGAGCGACGAGGAGATAAAGGCCCACATCTCGAAAATGATCGACGACCTGGGCGGTTCCGACCAGTTCATCAACTATCTCCAGGAAAGGGGATACGTGACCTTGGAGGAACTTGAGAAAGACGTTAAGGACGACCTCCAGGCCCTGAAAGTCTTCGTCAGGGACATGCATCTTAAAAAACCCAGTGAGGAAGAACTCAAAAAGTGCTACGAGGAACTCAAGGAAAAGTTGATCATGCCGGAGCGCGTCTGGCTTTCGCACATTCAGATCTCATTCGACAAAAGGCTTCTGCCCGACGGGTCCAAGGAAGTTTATCCCGAAGAATACCTGCGCTACGTCAAGGACCAGATCGACAACAAGTACACAACATTCGCCAAGGCGGCCAGGGATTATTCCGAGTGCCGTTCTTCCCAGCACGACGGTATGGTCGGGGAGCTTAGGAAAGGGGATACTATTACAGTTCCCAAAACCATTCACGACGCCGCCTTCAAGCTCGCTGTGAGCAACGTCTCCGACGTGGTCGTCTCCGAACTAGGCGCCCATCTTCTCTACGTCACGAGAAAAGCGCCGGCCTACACCAATTCTTTCGAAGAAGCGAAGCCTATCCTGGAGGAATACCTGACCAAAGAGATCATGGACAAGAACCGCGACAAATGGCTGCTCTTCTTGAGAAACAGAGCCGACATCCATTACGTGGAGATCCCCTGATATGCCTAGCGTAACCGTTGCCGTCATAACCCACAACAGGCAGAAACTCCTGAAAGAATGCCTCGCTTCAGTTCTTAATGGAACGCTAGTTCCCAACGAAGTGAGAGTTTACGACAACGCCTCCACGGACGGCACGGTAGAGATGCTCAAAAATGAATTCCCGCAGGTCAAAGTGATCGAGAACAAAGAAAACTTCGGCCTTTCCTACTGCCACAATCTGGCGCTCTCAGACTTTACAACCGATTCCATGCTGCTTCTTGACGACGACAACATAGTCGCGCCGGACATGCTGGAAAAACTCATGAACAAGCTTTTCTCTGACCAAAAACTCGGCATAGTCCTTCCGCTTTTTATGAACGGTTACGACGATCCCAAGACCGTCTGCTTCTGCGGGGGAGAGACCTCCATGTGGAGCGGCAGGAATATTCTCAGAGATAAAAACTTCAAGAAGGATCAGGAAACATACCCAACATACCGAGTCCCCAACGCCACGCTCATAAAAAAAGAAGCGGCCCAAGCGACAGGCTTAATGGACGATCGGCTCTTCTCCACTATGGCCGACGAGGACTACTGCCGCCGCATGGCGAAATTTGGCTACCGCGCGGAATTCCTTCTTTCCGCCGTGACCGACCACATGCAGGAAGTGAAAAGATCAGACGCCAGAAGGCTCGGCCTCACCAACCCGCTGCAAACTTACATCTTCGCCAGAAACCGCGCCGTCCTTATAAGGCGCTACGGAACGCTATTCCAGTTCCTCGTCTTCATGCTTTTTTGGCAGCCCTTGTACCACCTTTATTATCTCTTCAATATGCTCCGCTATCGCGCGCCTAAAGCCTTTCTTAAGGCTTACCTTGCGGGCATTGTTGACAGCGTTTCCCATGCCTTCACCGGCAAGCTCCCGTCCCTTTCCGAGATCCGCCAGCGCTTTGATTAGCGTTTTCTAAGCAGAGCTAGAAGCGCCAGAACTAGGAACGCTGCAGGTTCGGGGACGAGGGTTATCTCGGCGCTCTTAGTGTAGGAGGGTACGAAGTCCCTCGAGAGGACTTGGGCGTAGATTACGTATTTGCCTTCTTCTTCCGGAAGCGTTATAGCTTTTGTGGTGTATGAGTCTTCCCATTCCGTTTCTTCAAGTTCTTCTTCCGAGTACGCCCATCTTGCTTTTCGTGTGGCGTTGTCGGTGGCGATGGTCAGTGTGATGTCCCTGGATAAGGTTTCGGCGGCGCCGTCATTGAGTTTCAGGCTAGTAATTTCCGCGGTCTTGAAATCGTTGGTATAAGAAAATACGACAGTGTTGGTGCTATTCTGGATCATGCAGAGATAGTTTAAACGCAGAACGTCCAGGATGTCAAAAGGCGTTCCGGTGCAGCGCATGCTCAGCATGAAGCAGTTCTCGAAGATCCTGCTGTTGTCATAGCGGCACTGAGGTTCGAAGCGGATGCCGCCTTTGTTGTATATTTTCCGCCATTCGTAATGGGTGTTGGGGAACTGCATGTAGTAGCCCTCGCCTCCGCCACGGTAGATCTGTATGGGGAGCTGGTCTAGCTCACGACCGTCACTATTGTGAACTCTTACGACGATGGAGGTCGGCAGGTACTGGAACATCCAGCCCACGGAATTGCAGAACTCGTTGGAATACATCTCGGGAGGCGTGCGGCGGTAAACGCCGGCCTGAAGGTTGGCGGCGGCGGGCCCTACGCCACAGAAGATGTCGCCCCAGCCGTCGTAGCAGAAGCGCATGATGTCCTGCATGCCATCCGGATCCATCCATTTGCAGCCCCAGGATTTTCCGTTGACCTTGTTGTTTTCCTCGGAAAGGTCGAAGCGGTAGGTGTCGGGCAGCTGCAGCGAGTGCCCGGATTCGTGGCAGAGAGCGCCGTGCCCGGACATATCGAAAATGCCGGAGGCGAAGGTCTGGCCAATCCAGTAGTAGGGGGCGTTGTAAAAAGCACCCATGGAGCCGCCCTCGTTGAAGAAGAGCTGCGTCGTGCAGTTGGTGCTGTCGGGAGGATTGATACTTGTGTACTGCGAATCCTGACGCCTCAGGTAGGCGACTCGGTAGCGGTCTATGATGCCGTAGGGCGCCAGGACTGATTTGGCTCTGGCGTACTGGGCGTTCATGTAGTTGATGGTGTCGTTCATGTAGTCGTAGAACGATTTCCTAGAGGAGGTGGTGTATTTGTCGAAGGTGGAGTTGACGACGGTCACGCCGAAGGTGAGGGCGTCCATATAGACATTGAGAACGTTGTTGCTGACGTTGTTGTCAACATATCCTTCCGGATAGCTTATGACAGCCCGAATAATGTTCGTAAGGGGCTTGGTGAAGTCATAGACATAAGTGTCCGGCATGGTCCACTTGAATTCGTCCTGATAAAGATCCCTGATGATCCTGAAGCTGTTGGTGTGCGAAGCTTCCCTTTTTGTGTTGACGTACCAGTCAACGACGACGTCTATTGGATCGTTCGTAAGGGAAGTATTGCAGTAGATGTTGGCGGTCCAGGTAAGATTGTCGCCGGGCTTCGGACGGTAGGTGCTGCCGATGTCGTATTTGCCGATGCCGTATTTGGGCGTGCGTTCCAGCCAGGCCAATCCGAAGTCCCAGTTGGTGGTAACGGTAATTTCCCTTATGTAAACGTCGGAAAGCACGCAGTCCTCGGAGAGCGTCTGGAAATAGATGTTGAGATGACCGTTTTTGGTGAAGACGATCTCCATGGTTTCGGAGATGTCCAGCCATTCAGCGTTGTTTAGTGCCGCTTCACTGTAGGCCCAGCGGATCTTTTTAGCGTTGGCGGGATAAGTAAGGTGCAGCTCGTTCTTCAAGGTGAAAGTGGAGCCGCTGCCGTCATTGATAACGATGGAAGATGGTTCGGCGGCTTTGTAGTTGGCGTTTGTGAATGAGAAAACGCAAACATCTTTTTGTCCTTTCAGATATTCGTAATTCAGCCTCAGACTGTCGATGATCTTGTAATTTGATTTGTCGTCGCCGGGAAGCTTGAAGATGAAGCTGTTGAAGTAAAGGTTGTTGTTGTCGTAGCTGTAATTGGGTTTGAACTTGGCGCCCTGATCGTAAGTCAGAGTGTAACTAGGATTGGTGTTGCCGAAAGCCAGTTCGTAGGCGTTGCCCGTTCCGCGGTAAACCAAAACTTCGGCAGAATTGAGTT
>JAFYIM010000086.1 GCA_017538635.1 bacterium | reverse complement strand
TATTCCGAGCCAATCAAACCGTGGCTGAACGCGTTATGGACAATAACGATCTGGAGCGGGAAAAAGGCATCACGATCCTAGCAAAAAATACCTCCATCTTCTGGGGCGACACCAAAATAAATATTGTCGATACACCCGGACATGCCGATTTCTCCGGCGAGGTAGAACGCATTTTGAAAATGGTGAACGGCGTTCTGCTGTTAGTCGATTCTTTTGAAGGGCCCATGCCGCAGACTCGCTTCGTGCTGCAAAAAGCTTTGGAACTGAATCTGCGGGTAATCATCGTCATCAACAAATGCGACCGTCCGGACGCCCGCCCGTTGGAGGCCGCTTTGGAAACGCTGGACCTGCTGGAAGAGCTGCACGCAGGCGAAGATCAGCTGGAAAGCCCGATCGTATATTGCTCCGGTCGTTCCGGACAGGCTTCCGTTGATCCGGACTGCCTGGACGACGATCTTACTTCTCTGTTTACCACTATTCTTGATTATATACCTGCGCCTCTTGTCGACGATGACGCTCCGCTCCAGCTTTTGGTCAGCTCCGTCGACTATAACGAATACGTGGGCCGCATAGGAATCGGCCGTGTAGACGCCGGCTCCCTATCCGCAGGCCAGACGGTCACCGTATGCAATTATCATGATTCGGAGCTTAATTACAAAGGACGCTGTAATAATCTCTATGCGATCGAAGGCCTGAAACGAGTGGAGATAGAACAGGCCCGCGCCGGCGATATCGTCTGCTTTAGCGGACTGGAGGAGATCAATATCGGCGATACCGTCTGCCAGGCAGATCAGCCCGCTCCCCTGCCCTTCGTTCAGGTCGGCGAGCCTACGGTGGAAATGACCTTTTCGGTTAATGATTCGCCCTTTGCCGGACAGGAAGGAGAATACGTCACCTCCAGACAATTGCGGGAACGGCTGTTCCGCGAACTATTGCGCGACGTTTCCCTGCGGGTGTTCGAAACCGACAGCACCGATTCTTTCCGCGTGCTGGGACGTGGCGAGATGCATTTGGCCATCCTGATCGAGAACATGCGCCGCGAAGGCTACGAGTTCTCCGTTTCACCACCCAAAGCCCTGATGAAGGAAATAGACGGCAAGCTGTATGAGCCGATGGAGCGTCTGCATGTGGACGTTCCCGAAGAATCCTTCCGCCATATCATGGAAAAAATGGGCGAACGCAAAGGCATGTTGCTGTTCATGGAACCACAGGGCAAACGCATCCGCGCCGAGTATATGATCCCTTCCCGCGGCCTGTTCGGTTATCGCAGCGAATTCCTTACCGATACTAGAGGCGAAGGCATAATGGGTTCCCGTTTTGCCGAATATCAGGAATTCAAAGGCAATATGCGGCAGCGTTCTTCCGGTTCGCTGGTGGCTTGGGAGCCGGGAACTGCCGTGACTTACGGACTGTTCAACGCCCAAGAACGCGGCCAGCTTTTTATCGAACCCGGAGTCAAAGTCTACGAAGGCATGATCGTCGGCGTGAATCCGCGGGGAGAAGATATCTCCGTCAACGTCTGCAAGACCAAGCACATCACCAATACCAGAGCTTCCGGTTCCGATGAGGCGCTGCGCCTTACTCCGGCGCGCCACCTCTCTTTGGAACAGTGCCTGGAATTCATGAACGACGACGAACTGCTTGAAGTCACGCCCAAGAGCCTGCGTCTGCGCAAAAAAACGCTGTCCAGAGCGGACCGTCTGCGGCAGGCGTCGCGGAGCAAAAACGTGTAGAACATTGTTCGCTAACATAAACCACAATAATACCAAGGCAAACTTCCGTTCGCCTTGGTATTTTATTAC
>JAFYIM010000085.1 GCA_017538635.1 bacterium | reverse complement strand
TCAGTCTGGATAGTCACGTGCGTTTTTTTCGCCTGGTCCGAAAGACGTTTAAGAAAAACGTCTCCTCCTCTCTCCTCTTCTTCGATCCGGGAAGCGGCGAGCGTTTCCGCAAGTGCGTCCGTTTGCTGCCAGGAGGATTGGTCTTCCGGGGACTGGCTCGTCTTAAGTTTTGCCAGGGTGTTTTTCCAGACATTCAGCCACTGGTCCTTCGTTAGTTTTTGGCGCCAGGGATTCGCTAGTTCTTCCAAGAAGAGAAAAAGTTTAAGCGGATCCTGGTTTGGGTGCGCTTCGAACATCCAGCCCTTGGGATGCTCGCCCAAGCGCTCGGTCAGTATCCTCGTGAAAGCGGGAAGCGCTTCCTCCAAGTTGCGGAAAGTTTTTATTTCCGCTATGGCGGCTCTTTCCACGCAGGGAAGGCGCAGGAATTCTATACAGGCCTTGGCGTTGGGATTCAGAAGAAACTCAGTGAGCGATTGTAAGAAAAGGCCCGGTTCGGTCTCATGCCACAATTTGCCGCTGGCTTCGTGAAATGTCAGATCTTCTTTGGCGAAGACTCTCAGGAAGGAGCAGATGCCGCTGTCCTGGGAGGCGATCGTCACGTCGCATTGGCTGAGCGCTTTTTCTTCGGTCTCCTTCTTCAGGGCGAGATATATTTCCTCAGCTTCCTCGAGTGGAGTGGGGAAGATCTTGGTGTTGGGGGATCGCAGGGCTTTAGTAGGCGGGAATTTCACGTCTTTTCTTAAAAGCCCGGTCTGGTCGAACCATTCGCTTTCACCGACCAGAATGACTTTGACCTCGTAGTCGTTTCTTTGGAAGAGTTTTTCCAAAAAGGGAATATTGTCGCGGCAACCCAGGAGATAGATCTTTTTGAGCTCTTTTAGTGGAGAATCCAAGATTAGTTTCAATGCTTTAGTCTCATCCATGAGGCCGTAAACGTCAAGCTTCGTTTCATAAGCGGAGAAAAGTTTTCCGATAGCTTCATAGCGCTTGACTTCCTCATCGGTCGGGAGCTCGCCTTTTTCTATGATGTCGCTTAAACTGATCTGATTGAGGAAGAGTTCCTTCTTGAGTTTTGCCAAACTGTCTCCCAAACTTGTGAAGACGTTGTCAGGAATGATTCCGTCTTCCTCTATAGTCGTAATAATATCGGGCAGGAGTTCGCTGTTTTCAGTGAGGATTTTTCTCCAAATGTCGGCGGCCTCAAAGGGAGTAGCCATTTTGCTGCCGGCGAGCTCACGGCACAAAGAGCGCAGAAAGGAGATGTCGGTCTCGGTTTTGGGCGGAAGGAAGAGGATCTTTTCTTTGGCGCAAAGTTCAGAAAGTATTTCCAGAAGCCTCCTTCCGGCGCGCTTGCCGGGAAGGAGCAGAGTGTAACAGGAGAGGTCTAGAAGCCTTCCGGTCCGGTGTCTGGACAAAAGTTCAATGGCCAGGTCTCTTATGACTTGGCGGCGGGCAGGTAAGGTTTTCAGAACTTCTATCATGGCTTCAATTATAGCAAAGACAATCGTCTTTTATGTGCGCATTTGTCGTTATTTTGTTACAATTAGGCTGTAACCAAGGGAAATCATGCTTATGAAGAGGATCTTGTTTGTCGTTATTGTTTTGGCGGTGATGAACGTTTCTGCCGCGGTCTATACTTTTTCTCAGCTTTCTTCCGCGCCGCTTAGCGGGGCGCAGGAAGTGCAGACGGGGGACAGCTGGCTTGATGGGCACAAGGATCTTAGGCGCGCCGACAATGTCACCTATGCGGAAGGGCTGGAGATCTCGCCCAAATTCGGGTATGTCTCGTTTTGGTTCAAGCCCAATTTCGCTTCCGACGACGACAAGGAGCATTTGATCATGGTCGTGGGCAAACCTGAGAACGGGATGGTTCTTTCGAAGACGAAGGAAGGCCTTCTGAAGATCGCTTCCGTATCCAAGGAAAAGAAGGCTGCCACGAGAGGAACGGTTAATTTCAAGGCGTGGGAGTGGCATCACATCGCTTTCTCCTGGTTCGTGAACGACGACGGCGTTCCCTGCGGGCTGCCGCTTTTTTTCGACAAAGTGTGTATTGCCGGGGAAGTGCCCTGCAAAGACGCCTTTTTCGATCCCGGCGAGATACCGGGGAATATCGAGTTTTATAACGACAACGGCTTGACAATGGATCCGGTCTTCAGGAACGAAAAACTGGGGAAGAGATCGACACTTGACAACGGCGCTTTGTTAAGGACCGTCTATACGGATTATTTCAGGACTTTCCCGGCGGAGGAGATCGAGATCACTCCCGAACCATGGGGGATACACGCGGACAAAAGGATTTTGAAGGGGTATTCTAAAAAATTCGGTTTGCTTGCGAAAAGGAACGGCGAATTCGAAATGGTGACGGACGAGATGGACGCTTACGGCAACTGGTCGTACTTCGACGCCAAGCCTTTCATTACTTGGACGACGGACAACGGCAACGCCCGTCCTGACGCGAAAGTTTCTGCGGCCATAGAGGGAGTTGCGGAGGGACCGGTGACGGTCAAGGCTAGTTACCGCGGAAAGAAGGC
>JAFYIM010000084.1 GCA_017538635.1 bacterium | reverse complement strand
GGTTGCGTCGCCCTCTTCGCCGGTCGTCTTGTTGACGATCGCAACGGGCGTATCGGCGGGGCAAGCGCCCTTCAAAAGGGCCATGGAGTAGTGGATCTCTTCCCCTGGCTGGAAATTGTCACAGGTAAGCTCAGCCAGTAAGCTATGGCTAACGAAGAGAGCGAGGATAGGAAGGAGAAGGAGCGTGTTTTTGAGCATAGTTTACCTCATTTTGTGGTTATTTCCCTTATTTTATCAAAAAAGAGACGAAGGCGTCATTCCCTCTAAAAACGCTCTATTTGCGTTTTTCCCTTGAATAATTAGAGCCAATCGGCTAAAATTAACAGAAAATGTAAATGGATAGGAAAAATGCGCGAAAAACTGTCAGTTGAGATCGAAATACTGCGTGAAATCAGCAACGTACTCGTCTGGGAAAACGACCCTCAAGTCCTGCTGGACAAGGTCATAGAGATCCTGGAGAAAAGGCTCGGCATGCTCCGCGGCACCTTTACGCTAATTGAGGGCAGCGAGCTTAAGATAGCCGCCTCCGCCTGGGAGCTGAACGCCGAGGAAAAAGCCCTTGGCCGCTACGGCATCGGGGAAGGCGTTACCGGGACGGTCGCCAAGACCGGCAAAGCGGAAATAATCCCCGACGTCAGGAAGGACAAGCGTTTCCTTAACAAGACGGGCGCGCGCCCGAAAGGAAAAGCCATCGCTTTCATCTGCGTCCCCATCATCCGCCACGGACAGATAATAGGCACGCTTTCCGTTGACAGGAACGTCAGCAAGAACGCCTCCTTCGACCTGGAAAAAGACGCGGCGCTGCTCTCTATCATCGCCAACATCGTGGGCGAAGCGGCCGCCGTCAGGAAAGACCAAAGAGAAGAGCGCGAGAAGCTCATCAACGAAAACAAAAAACTCCGCAACATGCTGATAGACAACCCCGGCAATTTGATCGGCAACTGCCAGGAGATGCGGGTGGTCTATGAGCAGATCCGCCAGGTCGCCCAAAGCGACGTGACGGTCCTAATAAGGGGCGCCAGCGGAACAGGCAAAGAGCTTGTCGCCCGGGCGATCCAGAGCCTCTCCCAAAGGAAGGACAAGCCCTTCGTCATCGTCAACTGCGCCTCCCTTCCGGAAAACCTCATCGAATCCGAGCTTTTCGGCCATGAGAAGGGCTCCTTCACCGGTGCCTTCGAGCGCCGCATCGGCCGGGCCGAGGAAGCGGACGGAGGCACGCTCTTCCTTGACGAGATCGGAGACTTAAGCCTCCCCATGCAGGTGAAGATCCTGCGTCTTCTGCAGGAGCGCACTTTCTCCCGCCTCGGCTCCAACGCGGAAATAAAAACCAACGTCCGCTTCATCGCGGCGACAAGCCGCGATCTGGAGGAGCTGATGAGCAAGAACCTCTTCCGCGAGGACCTCTATTACCGTCTCTGCGTCTTCCCTATCACCATGCCGGACCTTTCCAGGCGCTACGACGACATTATGCTCCTGGCCAAATATTTTCTGGAGAAATTCAATCTCAAATATTCCAAGAACATCTCCGCTTTCTCCACGGCCGCCGACAGCAATATGCGAAGCTACTCCTGGCCCGGCAACGTCAGAGAATTAGAGAACTGCGTGGAAAGGGCGGTCCTGACGGCCAAGGACAACATCATCCACACCTACGACCTGCCGAAGCAGATCCAGCGCGAGAAATATTCCGACGATCCCTACAACATCAAGCAGAGCAAAACGCTCAACGAGCAGATCGGCGAAGCAATAAAAGTCTTCGTGAAAAACGCCCTGGACGAAAACGGAGGCTCCCAGAAAGAAGCTGCCAAGTCTTTGGGCATCTCCTCCAGAATGATCAACTATTACATCAAGCAATACAACGTCAAGTAAAGCCATGCAGAAGATCCTTATCTTAGACTACGGTTCCCAATACACCCAGCTGATCGCTCGCCGCATCCGCGAACAGGAAGTTTACGCTGAGATAATCTCCTACGAGACGACGGCCGAAGAGCTCAAAAAATTAGCCCCCAAAGGCATCATCCTCTCCGGCGGTCCGAACTCCGTCTTCGAAAAAGACGCCCCCTCGATAGACAAAGGCATCTTTGAGCTTGGCATCCCCGTACTCGGAATCTGCTACGGCATGCAATTGATGAGCCAAATTTTGGGCGGCAGAGTCGTTCCCGGGAAAGAGCGCGAATACGGCAAAATGCCCATCGAGACAGCCAAGGACAATCCCCTCTTCAAAGGCATCCCCTCGACCATCACCGTCTGGATGAGCCACGGCGACAGAGTGGAAGCGATCCCCTCAAGTTTTGAAAGGGGCGCGCTTTCCGCCACCTGCCCTTTTGCCTCCATGTTTGACAACAAGCATAAATTCTACGGACTGCAGTTCCATCCGGAAGTCGTGCACACCCAGTACGGCACCGAGATCCTGAAAAATTTCGTCTTCTCGATCTGCCAATGCAAAAACGACTGGAAGCTCACCAACTGGGTGGACGCCACCGTAAAAGAGCTTAAAGACCGCATAGGATATGAAGAGGTGATACTAGGCCTCTCCGGCGGCGTGGACTCCTCTGTGGCCGCCGTGCTGCTTCACAAGGCCATCGGAAAGAACCTCCACTGCATTTTCGTTGACAACGGGCTTCTGCGCTACCGCGAAGCCGAGCAGGTTGAGGAAATGTTCAAGAAAAACCTGGGCCTCGACC